>JAFDIG010000409.1 GCA_019308145.1 Deltaproteobacteria bacterium
TTAGTGGTGCAGCTCTCATACTTTTTACCTATTTAAAAGATGGGATTATAGTTATGAAAGGAGGAGTTCCCCTAGAGTATAACTGGTTTATATTCGCAATAGGAGAATTGATAGGAGTATTAATATTTATAAAAAATTTGTTTAAAACTATTAGGAAGAGGGAAAAGATATAAGAAGTTCACTTACAGGCACAACCTTTAGACCATTTTCTTTAAAAACCATAGCCATATCCATTAATGCTTGTACAGTAGCTTTATGAGGATGCCCTATAGCAATGGCTTTTCCTCTTGCTTTTGCCTGCGCGATTACCTTTCTTATCTGATCACGTATTGCTTTTTCATTGATCTTGTTGTCAAGAAAGATCGTTCTTTTCGCATATCTTATTCCTATCTCTTTTGCGGCTTCGTATACCACTGATTTAGAACTTGTTTTGCTGTCAAGAAAAAAAAGTTCTCTTTCTTTTAATAGATTAAGTACAACCTTCATTTTTTCTTTGTTTTCTGTAAAAGCGGATCCCATATGATTGTTTACACCTTTTACACCCGGAACCGATCTTAAATCATTTTTAACTATTTTTATAATTTCATCATCACTCATATCAGTAAATATTGCACCTGGACCTGGCTTTTGATCTGGATATCCTTTTGGTTCCATTGGAAGATGAAGTAAAACCTCTTTTCCTTCTGCTAATGCACGAAGTGCAATTTCTGATGAATATTTAAGATGAGGAAGAATAGCTAATGTAATAGGTAGGTCCATATTTATAAGGTCATCAGCTTTTTCAATATCAAAGCCAATGTCATCGATCACTATTGCAACCTTTGGTATTTTCTTTTCTGAATTATTTGAAATAGGAGGTTTTGATAAAGGATAGGCTATATGATCCTTTTTCTTTTTTTCTTTTATATTATTAGGGTATGAAAAGGATGGATTAGGTACTTCTTTTTGGTGATTATTTTTTATTTCTTTTATATTTTTTGTAGTCTTTGGATGAGATAAGAAGAAAAAATTAAAAGCCCAAAAGGAAAAAGCACCTAAAAAAAATGCTACTGTTAATGGTAAAATACTCTTAAAGAGTGAAGGCTTCTTTTTTCTATTTTTTCTTTTTTTATAACCAATAGAACTTTTTTTCTTTTTTGTGGTAGCAATACTTTTTCTTTTTTGGGTTGCCATAAAAACTAAAGAGATGTTCCTGAAAAATAAAGGAGCATCTCTTTACTCCTTGTTTTAAGCATGGACTTATTTTTTACTGAAAACCAGCTAATTAGTTCGCACTTTATTTTTTTAAGTACAAACTAATTGGAAATCGATAATTTTTTAAATATGTTCCAGCTTTTTAATAGTTCTACTGCCCTTGCAAGTTGAAAATCTTTCTCTAACTCGGTAAGTTCGGCCTTTTTTTTCTTTTTTTCACTTTTCTCTTGCTCGCCTTTTAGATGATGTGCAAGATCCTTTTCCGTAATAGTTCTTGTTTCTTTTTTACTTACTGCGACCAACTGTTTTACTATTATATCTGGTGTAATCCCTTTAGCTTGAATAGAACGCCCACTTGGGGTGTAATATTTGGCAGTTGTGAGCCGTAAAGCTGAACCATCCTTTAATGGAATAATAGTTTGTACAGAACCTTTCCCAAATGTCTGTGTGCCCATTACTACTGCTCTATGGTGGTCTTGCAAAGCACCTGTTACAATCTCAGAAGCAGAAGCACTGCCCTGATTTACAAGTACAACCATAGGGTATTTTTTTATCGTCCCTTTTTCTGTAGCAAAAAAATCTGCATTATCCTTTGGATTTCTCCCTTTTACAGAAACTATAAGACCTGCATCAATAAATTTATCTGCAATCTTTATTGCTTGTGTTAAAAGTCCCCCAGGGTTATTTCTAAGGTCCAAAATAAGAGCTTTAACATCACCATTATTTTTCTTGATAAGTTTGTTTAATGCTTTGGAAAATTCTTTGTCAGTTCCTTGTTGAAACTGTGTAATCTTTAGATATCCTATATTTTTATCAATGATCTTACTCTTTAC
>JAFDIG010000410.1 GCA_019308145.1 Deltaproteobacteria bacterium
TTTACTTCCAAAAAAGAGGCAATGAATATACTTATGAAAGCAATAGGGGGAGGTAAGGATCTTTTTAGAGGAATTAATGAAGACCTTTTGCCAGCCTCTTTTGAAGTGAAGTTAAAACCTCAATATCGAACAGAAAAAGGTGTTAAAGGATATGTTGAAAAGATAAAAGGGATTAAAGGCATAGAAGATATACAATACAACCAGGAATGGATACAAAAATTCAATATGATACTTGTGATATTGAAGTTTATTGGAATAGCTTTAGGAGGGCTTTTACTTTTTGGGATAGTCTTTGTTATAAGCAGCACGATCAGGCTTAGTTTTTTTTCTCGTCAGGATGAGATAGAGATAATGAGACTTGTTGGGGCTACAAATGCTTTTATAAAGGTCCCCTTCTATATTTGGGGTGCTATGCAAGCTCTTTTTGGAGCAGGAATGGCTATCATCTTTTTAAAGATATTTTATATTATCATTACTTCTCGTTTAGTCCAATCTTATAGCATCTATCTTGGTGAATTTAAACTAACCTTTCTTCCCATTCAAATCTGGGGATCAATACTTATAGGGGCACTCATTTTAGGATGGTTTGGCAGTTTTATTTCAATAAGAAGATTTTTAAAAATATAGTTGTTCTCTTATCCTTATTAACCCTTTTTTATCCTGTTTCTCTTTCAGCTACTTATAATATTAAAGAACACAAGGAGAAGCTGAAAAGGATAGAGAAAAAGATAAAAAGAAAAGAAAGAGCAATCAAGAATGCTCAAACACGGGAAAAGAATATATTAAATGCTCTTAAGAATGTGGAGAAGGATTTGGCTAAAAATGAGAAAAAGATTTTAAGATTAAAGGAGATGATAAAAAAGAAGGAAGATCAACTCAAAAAAGTAAGAATAGAGAAAAGAGTTCTTATTTATGAGATGGAAAAGATTAAGAAACTTATTGCCATTCGTTTAGAGGCTATGTATAAAATCCGTCGTGTGGGCATAATGAAGACCTTTTTTTCTTTTAGCTCTTCTTATAAAATGATGGTTGCTATAAATAGTTTAAAAAAGATAGTAGCTTATGACAAGAAGCTCATGGAAAGATATGCTGATAAAATAAAAGAAAGGGAAGAGTTAGAAAGAAGATTAGTTAAAGAAGAAGAGCAACTCAAAAGATACAAAAATAAGCTTAAGCAAACAAAAAACGAGATAAGTAAAAAACTAAGAAAAAAGAGATATCTTATAGCATTGTTAAAAAAAGAGAGAAAGTTATATGAACAAGAAGTAGAAGAACTAAAGAAAAAAGCTAAGAAGCTTTCTAATTTAATAAATGAGTTGGTAAGAAAGGGAAGGGTAACAAAAGGTAAAGGAATAATAAGCACGCACTCGTTATCGTTTCCTGTAAATGGTAGAATAGAAACATATTTTGATGGGAAATTACATATGGGTATTACTATATTTGCTTCTCCTGGTGCACCTATCTATGCTATATCTGATGGTGTGGTTGTATATTCTGGTTGGATGGAAAGGTATGGGAACCTTTTAATTATAGATCATGGAAGAAGATATCATACTGTTACTGCTTATAATGGAGCATGGCTTAAGAAAAAAGGGGAGACTGTAAAAAAAGGAGAAATAATAGGTTATATATCGAAAAAAGAACCAGAAGAGGTCTATTTTGAAATTCGCTATAAAACAAAACCAATTGATCCTTTAAAATTTCTTGCTAAAAGATAAAAAGTTACATATATAGCTTTTCTGATAAAGCTTTTGCTTTTCCTTTAGACTTATCCCACAACTCTATCAAATAGTCCTTATGATATTCAAAGATAAGAGCCTGCTGTTCCACAATTTTTTCAGCTTCTAAAGAATCCATATCTTTGGTCTGATTTACAAATGCTGCTACTCGTGCATAATAAAGTGGAGTTGATAAATCAATTAATCTTCTTCTATTTATAGGCCATGCATGAAATGTAGCAGCAAGTTCATAAAGAATCATAACCCATTCATCCACTGAAATCCAGAAATCCTGTACAGAAAG
>JAFDIG010000411.1 GCA_019308145.1 Deltaproteobacteria bacterium
CATATTTTATTAGCCCCTGGATCAACTACAGGGGCTCTCCACATTGCAAAAATATTAAGAGAAAAAAGCCATCAAAATATTACCATATCAACATTTTCTACCCTTCCTTATGCAGCAAGAGCAGTAAAAAGAGGAGAAGTAGAAGTATACCTTAAAGTAAAAACTCTCTATTTCTCCTCTTTTCCAGTAAAAGAAATGGAAAATGAAATAAGATTGGTCAGAGATCTATTTCCTGGTATACGCCCAATGAGTTGTGTTCTTGAAGTTGATCTGAACAATGGTAACCCAATAACCCATCCAGCACCAACACTTTTGAATTGTGCGAGAATTGAAAATGATAAAGGCAATTTTCTCTTTTACAGGGATGGTATTTCTAAAAGCGTTGCAAAAATCAATGAAAAACTCGATCAGGAAAGATTAAAAATTTGCCAGAAATTTGGTTTCGCAGAAATCCCTGCTACCAAGAGATTATTTGAGATGGGTTATATAGATAAGGTTTATAAAACCCTATATGAAGCCTATATAAAAAGTGAAGCTTTCAAAAATATAAAAGCTCCTTCTAATCTCTTTGATCGCTATATAGAAGAGGATGTTGCCTATGGACTTGTAACCATGGTCTCTATTGGAAAAATGGTAAAAGTAATAACTCCAACAATGGAGTTGATAGTAAATCTTGCTAACTTGATAAATGAGAAAAATTACTGGGAGACAGGATTGACCATGGAAAAACTGGGTTTATCGCATCTTAATAAAGAAGAGTTTTTAAAGTTTTTAAAAGAGGGTAGAAGTAATAAGGTTAACTGGTAAAAGGGGGAGAATTAAATGAAATTAACAGGTGGTCAGATTATTGGTGAGACATTAAAAAAAGCAGGGGTTAAACATTGTTTTGGATTAGTAGGACATGGTAATTTAGGACTTATAGATGGCCTTGAATATGCTGGGATAGAATTTATTTCATGTCATAATGAAACCATAGCAGGTATGGCTGCAGACGGTTATTTTAGAGCCACTGGGAAAATTGGGATAGTTTGTCTCACGTGCGCTCCTGGTGCTTTAAATACCCAGCTTTCTGTTGTAACTGCGGCTCAAGACCATAGCGCTGTTTTATATCTAACTGGCGATATACCTTATGCCTTTGCAGGTAAAGGCACTTATGAAGAAGTAGATCTAAATAGTCCAGATGATCAATTCAACATCATGAAACCAATGTTCAAAAGGGCTTGGAAAGGAACAAATGTTAAACTTTTTTCTCAATATATTACAAATGCTTTAACAACAGCAATAACAGGCAGACCAGGACCCGTGCTTGTGGACATACCTTTCGATCTCCAAACTGTGGAAGAGGATGTAAAGATCCTTAACCCACTAAAACATAGGCCTTCAAGTATGCCCATACCAGATAATAAGGAAATAAAAAAGACAGCAGAACTTTTACTCTCAGCAAAAAATCCAACTATTTTTGTTGGTGGAGGGGTTATTATTTCCAGAGCTTATAATGAAGTCTTAAATTTGGCAGAGTTTTTGGATATTCCCATTATAACTTCTATAATGGGTGCTGGAGCTATGCCTGGAGATCACCCTTTAGTAGCAGGATTTATTGGATCATATGGAACCGAGCTTGCAAATAATTATGCAAAAAAAGCTGATCTTATTCTTGCTATAGGGACGCGTTTTGAAGAAGAAGAAACTGCTATTTGGCTGGATGGAGAAATATTTAGTGTTCCACCTACTAAAATAATTCAGATTGATATCAATCCTATCGAAATAGGTAAAAACTATCCAGTTGAGCTTGGATTAATTGGGGATGCCAAACTTTCTTTAATTTCTATAAATAAAGAAATAAGAAAGATCTTAAAGGAAAAACCTGTTAAAAGGGGAACAAAAGAGGAACTTAAATCAAAAAAAGAAGAGTGGCTTAATAAACTTAAACCATTCATTAATTCAGACAAAAAACCTATAAACCCTCGCAGGCTTCTTTATGCTTTAAATAGATATTTACCTGAAAATGGGATTATTGTT
>JAFDIG010000412.1 GCA_019308145.1 Deltaproteobacteria bacterium
GAGATATTGTACCAGTTAGGAATTGATAGCCCTGATCTTAACAAAACCGATATCCTCCACGCCCTAAACGATAAAGTATACGAAAATATAAAAAAAGATAAAGATACAATAATAATAATAGATGAAGCGCATTTGATAAAGGAGACTGAAATCTATGAAGAGCTCAGGCTTCTTTTGAATTTTCAATTAAATAATCGATTCTTAATAACATTGATACTCCTTGGACAGCCAGAGTTAAAAGAGCGTATTAACTCTATTCCACAGTTTGAACAACGTATATCCGTCCGATATCATATCTATCCGTTTGATTTTAATGAAATGGTTAGATATATTGCTTTTCGTATTAAGAAGGCAGGTATGAACAAATTTGTCTTCTCTAAAGAGGCACTAAAAAAGATATATGAATACTCTGGGGGAGTCCCAAGAAAGATTAATAATATCTGCGATCTAAGTCTACTTGTGGCATCAAGCAAAAGGGCATCAATAGTAGATTCAAAGACTGTTGCCGAGTTAATCGACGAACGTAAGTAAACATACATGTAACTGGTTCTAACTTATATGAGCTTAAAGGGCATTTTTAGAGCAGAAGCTTAAATATTACACAGGATGTGGTACCAAAATGGTTAAGATGACAGATTTAATAAAGGGGGAGACAAAAAAGAAGGAGAGATCGTCATACGTATTTAGTAAATTCATATCAGACAAAGAATTCAAAGAAAAAGAGCAAAAAAGGATCACTCATAACTTTTATGAACTTGGATGCAGGTATATTCAAGAAAATATAGACCGCGTAAGAGAAGAGAGGATTATTGCTGTTTCACCTTTAGCTAAGATTGTTACTCGTATGGTTGAAGATAAGGAGTTTCAAGACAGGCTCTATTATAATGCTCTTTACACAAAGACAACGAAAGAAGAGCTTCTTGCGAGCCATCTGATGAATACGGCCATATATGCCATAAAGATTGGACTGGGACTTCGTTACTCAGACAAGGAGCTTATCCGTATCGGAATAGCTGGAATGGTATATGACTTAGGTATGGCAAAGATACCGAAGGAAATCCTTAATAAGAAAGAGAAGCTTACTGAAAGAGAAGTCAAAATAGTACAACAACATACTGTAATAGGATATAAACTTTTACAAAGGCTCGGGACCGATTATAAATGGTTGGCTGAGGTAGCTTTGCAACATCATGAACGAGAAAATGGTTGCGGATATCCTAAGGGACTAAAGGGGGATCAGATTATACCATATGCCAAGATTATTGGGATTGCAGATGTGTATGAGGCTATGACCCATGTTAGACCACAAAGAGAACCTTTTCTACCTTTTGTCGCTATAAGGGAGATTGTGCAATCTCAAAAAGGGCTTTTTGATTTCAAGACTGTAAAAGCATTATTGAGTCAGCTATCTGTATTCCCTGTTGGCAGTTATGTAAAGCTGAACAACAACAGCATAGGTCAGGTAGTTGAAACTACAGAAAGAGAGCCTTTGAGACCTAAGATTAAAATATTATTCGATTCTCAAGGATCTCATGTGGAAAAGGAAGAATATATTGATCTAAAAGATTCCCATCTATTGTATGTTGTAGATTCAGTATATGAGGAAGACCTTCCACACTGACAGCAACCACATATAAACTTCTTCTTATCTTCTCTTCTACATCTTTAACCTATTTTCAAATAACTTCCGTTTCGCTAAGAAAGATTTCCAAAAACGTCTCACGTTTTAATCGAGTGCTCAAAGCAATTTTTGTATAGACACCAGCATGACTCTACTTGACATAGAGATATTTATATGTTAATTAAAGCAAAAAATTAATTAAAACTTACTAAATAATTAATAATTTGTAACACTTTAGCTCCTTGAAAAAAGTTGTAATCGGTTAATCTTGCGAACGGTTTTGAACAATTTTGGAAAAAGATTCAAGATTTGCCTGGCGTTAAAAATTTCAAACTGTTTGAGGGCGTTAGCCCGAGTTTTTGAAATTTAGCCAGGCGAATCTTGAATCCCAA
>JAFDIG010000413.1 GCA_019308145.1 Deltaproteobacteria bacterium
GGCACATTTTCAATGCAATTTTCTCATTATGATAAAGCTTTAGAGAACCAATGATTCATCCAGGGCTTATCAAAAGGTTAAAAGAAAATAAAGGAAGATTTGTATCAGGAGAAAAAATAGCTTATGAAATAGGTATTACAAGGACTGCGGTATGGAAACAGATTCAAAAGCTAAAAGAGATGGGGTATATGATAGATTCACATCCAAAAAAAGGCTATAGAATCTTATCTGCCCCTGATCTTCTTATACCAGCCGAGATTATACCAAATCTTAAAACAAAATGGCTTGCAAAGAATATATACCATTTCTTTAGAATTGACTCAACCAACAAGAAAGCATTCTCTTATGCAATAAATGGGGCAGAACATGGAACGGTTATTATTGCAGAAAGCCAAACAAAAGGTAAAGGAAGACTACAAAGAGGATGGTTTTCTCCTGCTGGTTATAATCTTTATACTTCCATAATACTTAGACCCCCTTTTCTTCCAAATCAATCAACTATTTTAACCTTTCTTTCAGCTGTAGCTGTTGCAAAAGCAATTCAATTTTCTACCAATCTCAATCCTCTAATCAAATGGCCTAATGACATATTAATAAGAAGGAAAAAGGTTTCTGGTATTCTAAATGAAATGAGATCTGAGACAGATAAAGTTGATTTTGTTGTTTTAGGTATTGGTGTTAATATTAACATACCAATAGATCTTCTGCCTTTAGAATTAAAAGATAAAGCAACCTCGTTATCAATTGAACTTGATAAAAAGATTGATAGAGTATCTTTCACCTGTTCTTTGTTTGAAAATATTGAAAAGTTATATGATATCTTATTAAAGCAAGGGACAGAAAAAATCCTCTCTTTATGGCGAGAAAGAGCAAAAATCGAGGGAAAAGAACTGGAAGTAATCTCACTTAATAATGAAATAATCAGTGGTAAAGCTATTGGTGTTGATAATACAGGTGCTTTGTTGATAAAAAAGAAAAATGGCAAAATAGTAAAAGTTATAGCAGGAGATGTAACAATTAAAAAGCTGGATCTGGGGGAAAATCTATGATCATTGTTATAGATATTGGAAACACCAATACTGTCATTGGACTTTATGATAATGATGACAATCTTTTAACTCATTGGAGAGTTGAAACAGTTGAAAATAAGACAGTAGATGAATATGGCATCTTGATCTACCAATTTTTGCTTTATAAAAATATAAAAAAAGATGAAATAAAAGGAGCTATTATCTCATGTGTAGTTCCTCCATTACTTCCAATCTTTTATCTTTTATGCAAAAAATATTTTAATATAAAACCTATCTTAGTAGAACCAGGGATAAAAACAGGTATGCCTATCATGTATGACAATCCCGCTGAAGTTGGTGCTGATAGGATTGTAAATGCGGTCGCTGCTTATGAGCAATATAAAAAGGGGATAATAGTAGTAGACTTCGGCACTGCAACTACTTTTGATTATATCACTCCTAATGGGGAATATAAAGGTGGAATTATAGTTCCAGGAATCCTTATCTCGCTTGATGCCCTGTTTCATCATGCAGCAAAACTTCCAAGGATAGAACTGATAAAACCAAAAAGGGTAATAGGAAAGTCAACCATTCAGGCAATGCAATCAGGTATCTATTATGGATACGCAGGAATGGTAGATGCAATAGTTGAAAAAATTAAATCAGAAATACAGGAGAAACCTTTTGTTATAGCTACAGGAGGATTAGCACATTTTATTGCCGCTGCTTCAAAAACAATAGAAAAGGTGGATGAAAATCTTACCTTAAAAGGTCTTTTAATTCTTTATAAAAAAAATGTTAAATACCAAAAAATCCACTTATAAAGGGGATATAATTAACATGGCGGAAGTGCACGGGAATCGAACCCGCCGAAGACGTTTCTCACGCCTTCCACTGGATTTGAAGTCCAGGAGCCACACCAGATAGCTTAGCACTTCCTATCTTTATAATAAATTAACAATAATTTTTTTATTTGTAAAGATCTATTTTTTCATGTA
>JAFDIG010000414.1 GCA_019308145.1 Deltaproteobacteria bacterium
TTTAATTCATAATTAATTAATATCTCAGGCTTATAGCCTATTGCAATAAGCTCAAAATATGAATCATCATTTTTTTTAAATTTCATTTATTCCAACTATGCAAAAGTAAAACGGTCATTAGATTGTAGAGTGTAAAGCATATCTTCAAGCCGTGACAAATCTTCATCATTTCCTGAGAAGTTTTCAATATTTACATTAGTGCCACCGCCACCAATTCCGCCCTTAATCCAATCAAAAAGAGTTTTCTGATCTCTACCATTTAAGAAAAGCTCACCCTCTCTAGCTCCTACCATTCTATTATCACCGCCACCAGTAGCACCACCGCCACCACTTCCAACAATACCACTATTAGCAAAGTACTCTTGAGCATTAATTTGAGCCACATTAGCAATTCCAACACCGGTAAGCATTGCACTAGTAGCACCACCAACAATAACATTAGCTGGATAAGGTAACTGCATTGCAGAAGCCCAGGCTCCACCAATACTAGAAAACATATTAATTACAGCAGTCTTCTTATCATATTCTTTTTTCTTCTCAAAAGATTTCTTCCTAAGAGAATCTTCTTCAGCCTCGTGCTTTTGCATCAAGGCTTCTTTTGCCTTATTGGAACCCTTAAAGGTTTTAAGCTCAATCTTGTTTTGTCTTTTGAGTGAAGCAAACTCTCTTTGCCTTGCATTTTCCTTTATAGAAAAAACGTTGTCAGCCATTGACTGAACACCTGAAATAACCTGATCCGCATAGCCGTAAATACTAGAAACCATTTCAGAAGGCGTATCTCCGAAAATCATTTGAGCAACTGTTTGACTCTCCTCTTTAGGCTTATTTAATTCTGAAGTGTCTAATATTTGACCTAAAAGAAGGTCTTTTTGTGGCTTAGGGCCAATTGCGCTATAATATTGATTATATAGCTTCATTTCTTCATTTAACTCTTTTACAGCCTCAGTAGTTTTTGTTATTGCTTCAGGTTTTTTAGAAGGCTCAAAAGTTTTAGTTATTAATCTTGCATAATCAGCATCATATTCACTTTTCATTTGCTTGTAAATTTCAAGCATCTTCTTATATTCTTTAGTCTTATCTGAGAGAGTATCTAAAGTTCCCTGGTAAGCCTTACCTTTTTCTCTCTCCTGTTTCTTCACAAGAGCTATCCATTTTAAGCCTGCTTCTTTTTTAGCATCTAAATTAGCCTTGTAACTATCTAAGCGCTCTTTATCCTTCTCAAGCTCGCCAATAGTAAAACCCCGTGAAACCTCAGAGACATAAGTAAAAACATCACTAAAAGCAGTTCCAACGCTATTAATAGTATCAATAAAAGTATCAAACATTCCTGAGTTTTGGAAGTCAACAGCCATATTAGCCATAGCTTCCATAAAAGGGGTTAAACTATCATTTTTTACTTTTGTTATTTGCTCCCCTACTGTTTGCATAGTGTCGTTATAAAGAGCAGAAGCAGTAGTTAAACGCTTAGAAACCATTACAGCCGAATCATTAGCCTCCATATAATTTTTAACGGCATCAGCCCCCTCATTAAAGAGAGGCGCAAGAGTTGAAGCGCTACGACCTAAAACCTCTTGAGCTTTTGCATTTCTAGCAGTTGCATTACTCATTTTAGAAAGTGCAATCAAAGACTCAGTAAACACCTCTTCTTGATCTCTCATATTACCAGCAGAATCAAAAACAGCAATACCAAGATCATCAAAGGCTTTTATTGCAAGCTTGTTACCCTGCTCAACCATAGTCATTTTGAGAAGCATTTTTCTCATACCGGATTCCATAGTGCCAATGGAAGTTCCAGCGTGTTCAGCAGCAGAACCCATCTTTTGATAGAACTCTATGGAAACACCCATTCTTTGTGAGGCTTTACCAACATTATCACCGGCCTCAGCCATACCATCAGCAAACTTCTTTACAGCAAAAGTAGTAGCTGCAACAGTAGCACCGATAAGAGCAACTGATTTTATATAAGGAGCAGCAGCAGAAACAACAGACTTAAAAGCAGTCTTCTTGCTGGTATCACCGATCTTTTCAATGGACTTATCTACATTTGAGAGGCTTTTAACAGCACCCGACTCATCAATTTTTACACCTATCTCAAAATTAGACATAACTAAGACCTTTTCACATTAAACAATTTCGCCATTTTCGACATATTATCAACACTTTTTGAACTTGTATCTTCTGACTCTTCTTTTTCTAACCTATCAATAAAATCATCAAAAAACTTTTCAGCCTCCCAAAACCTAGAAACTACATCTTCATAGGATGGAGCTGAATTTGGGTGTTTTTCATAATATCTATAC
>JAFDIG010000049.1 GCA_019308145.1 Deltaproteobacteria bacterium
AGATGATCCTCCATCTCCATTTTGATAACCTTAGAGATCTTTTTAGCATCCTTAAAGGGAAATGTTAAAATTCTTGTAGCAAGCCAGCCAGATCCTGTTGATATTACTAAATCTCTATCCTTTATTATTTTTGAAGAAAATAGCTCTTTAAGAGACTCCTGTAATTTATCAAAAAAATCTATATTATTATCTGTTGGAAGCTTTTTTTGATAGAAATCAACTAATTCAGCACCTTTAAAAGTGCTGACAACCTGGGAGATCTTAATGGAATATGTACCAATATCAAGGCCTGTGAACTTAGAAGACATGTTAGTTTTTAACTCTTATCTTAATGGCTTGTTTTTTCTCTATTCCAAATAGTTTAGAAAAATTTCCTTCCCTTATAGCGATTTCTAAAAGATCAAAACTATCAAATAAGGCTAAAGGTTTCTCTCTTTTTGAATCAAGGTAACTCGAACTTATTTTATCTATGAATATACCATTTATCTCTATTATAAAAGAATCTTCTTTTACAAAGGATAAAAAATCATCTTTTGAGATATTTGAAATAGCATTGCCAAATCTATCTATATGGATAATCTCTCCTAACAATTCAAAATTACTAACTGATGGTGAAGGCAAAGGGGAAATAAATGCCTCATTTATTATAGTACCTATCTTTTTATATGGGATTCCCAAACTCAATTGAGCAGCAACAGGGGCAAATATATCCCTGCCATGAAATGTACTGCTCACTTTAGATAAGAAATATTCTGGCTTATTAAGATGATAGATCTCTTTTTTTTCCTCTTTTAACAAAATAGGAGTTAGAACTCCATTGTCAGGCGCAATAAAAAAATAATCTTTACTTTTTACCATAATCGGCCTTCTGTCAGTCCCAACACCAGGATCTACAACTATCAGATGTATGGTGTTTAAGGGAAAAAATCTATAAGAAGAGTTTAACACCAACTGAGCTGCTGTGATATCAAAAGGGGGAATTTGATGAGTTATATCAACAATGGTTAAGTTTGGGTTAATTGAAAGCATTACCCCTTTCATTATCCCAACATAACCATCTTCTATCCCAAAATCAGTGATAAGGGTAATAATCATAGGATATTCTTAATAGCTTCTAAAAAAGGTGGGGCAAGCACCCCTTTTTCAGTTATTATCCTTGTGATGAGTTGAGAAGGTGTAACATCAAAGGCAGGATTTAGGATTTTTATACCTTCAGGAGCGATTCTATAAAAACCAAAATGTGAAACCTCTGATTCATTCCGATACTCAATAGGTATAAGATCACCTGATGAAATTGAAATGTCTATTGTAGAAGTAGGTGCTGCAATGTAAAAAGGAATTTTATGTCTAAAGGCTAAAACAGAGAGAGTATAGGTTCCTATCTTATTAGCGGTATCACCATTAGCAGCTATTCTATCTGCACCAACAACAACCATATCTATATTCCCTTTTGCCATAAGCCAACCAGCCATATTATCAGTAATCAAAGTTACAGGGATATTATCCTGCATCAACTCCCATGTTGTAAGTCTTGCCCCTTGAAGTAAAGGACGTGTTTCAGTGGCAAAAACTTGAACTTTTTTCCCTTCTGCTACTGCTGCTCTAATAACACCAAGTGCAGTACCAAAATTAGATGTTGCTAAAGAGCCTGCATTACAATGGGTTAAAATATTCGCTTTTTCTGGGACAAGAGTACTTCCATATTCCCCTAATTTCTTATTTATTTGCTCATCTTCCTCTTTTATTGATATTGCCTCTTCTTCAATAATTTTAATGATATCTAATGTAGAACCATTGGAATTTTTTGCCTTGTTTAGCAATCTATCTACTGCCCATTTAAGGTTTACCGCTGTTGGCCTTGTTGATATCATCTTTTTACAAAGATTATCAAGTTCTTCCAAAAACTTTTTTTTCGGCAACTCTGATAATTTGTAACTTCCAAGAACAATACCAAATGCAGCTGCAATACCAATAGCAGGTGCCCCCCTTACTACAAGGTCTTTTATTGATTCCATTACAGATTCTGCATTCTTACATTCTACCAACTCATGTCTTAAAGGGAGTTTTCTCTGATCTAAAAGGATGAGTTTTTTATCTTCCCACCTAAGAGTAAAAAATCCCAAAGCTATTATCCTTTTAATTTCTTCTTAAGTATTTCATTAACAAGTTTAGGATTTGCCCTGTTTTTTGTTCGCTTCATCACCTGGCCTATAAAGAAACCAAAAAGTTTTTCCTTTCCTTTTTTATACTCCTCAACCTCTTTTGGTAAAGAGCTAAGCACCTCATCAATGACATTAGATAGTTCATCTTCATTCGACAGTTGAGCAAGTCCTCTTTCTTCAACAATTTCACGAGCTTCTTTCCCTGTTTCATACATCTGGACAAAAACTTCTTTAGCAATCTTCCCACTTATTGTGCCATCCTTTATCAATTTAAGAAGTGCTGCCAATTTTTCAGGAGTAATAAGGATATCTTCAATATCTTTATCATCCCTTTTTAATTCTCTTAAAAGCTCACTCATTATCCAATTGCTTACTGTTTTTGGTTCATTAAAAATAGCAACAGTTTTTTCATAATAGTTAGCTAATGCCTTGGTAGCTGTCAAAATAGCTGCATCATATTCTGGGATACCATATTGAGAAACAAAACGTTCTCTCTTTTGATCAGGCAATTCAGGCAGGCTTTTTCTTACTTCCTCAATCCATTCTTTATCAATTTTTAAAGGTACAAGATCAGGGTCTGGGAAATATCTATAATCATGTGCTTCTTCTTTACCCCTCATTGAAAGAGTTTTACCGTTATTTGCATCCCAAAGTCTTGTCTCTTGAACCACCTCTTCCCCACTTTCTATTACCTCTATCTGTCTTTTTATCTCATAATCCAGAGCATGCTCCACATTACGAAAAGAATTAAGATTTTTTACCTCTGTCCTCGTGCCAAACTTTTTAGAACCTTTTGGTCTTACTGAAACATTTGCATCACATCTGAGGCTTCCCTCCTCCATATTGCCATCACATATCTCAAGATATTGAAGAAGGGTTCTAAGTTCTTTAAGATATTCAGCAGCCTCTTTAGGAGAGCGTATATCTGGTTCACTAACTATTTCAATTAAAGGAACTGAAGAGCGATTGAAATCAACATAACTTGCCTCTGTAGTCTCTATTGTCCCTTTATGTACAAGTTTTCCTGCATCTTCTTCCATATGAATTCTGGTGATACCAATCCTTTTTTTCTTCCCATTAAGTTGAATCTCAACATATCCATGCTCTGCAATAGGTAGTTCATATTGCGATATCTGATAACCTTTAGGAAGATCAGGATAAAAATAATTTTTCCTTGCAAACACTGAATAAGGAGCAATATTACAATGAGTTGCAAGAGCCATCCTGATTGTAAATTCTACAACTTGTTTGTTTAAAACAGGAAGAGCTCCTGGCATACCTGTGCAAACAGGACATGTATATTTATTTGGCTCAGCACCAAAGGTGGTAGGACACCCACAAAATATCTTTGTCTTTGTTAAAAGTTGTGCATGAACCTCCAACCCTATTACAGGTTCATATTCCATCTTTCATCCCCCATTACCGTCGTTTTTTAAAACCTTTAAAAACCTCTATTCCGGCATAGAGAGCAATCTCATCCAATTCTTCCTCTATCCTAAGCAGTTCATTATATTTTGCAACTCGTTCGGATCTTGAAACAGAACCAGTTTTTATTTGCCCTGCACTTGTACCAACTGCTATCTCTGCTATAGTTGTATCTTCTGTTTCACCAGAGCGATGAGAGATAACAGTACTATAACCAGCCCTTTTTGCCATATCAATAGCCTGCAAAGTTTCGGTTAATGTTCCAATTTGGTTTGGTTTTATCAATATAGAATTTGCTACCATTAACTCTATCCCTTTTGCCAGCCTTTCCATATTTGTAACAAATATATCATCACCAACAAGTTGAACTTTATCCCCAAGCCTTTGAGTTAAAAGTTTCCAACCATCCCAATCATCTTCAGCTAATCCATCCTCAATAGATATAATAGGAAATCTGTTTACAAGTTTTTCATAAAAATCAACCATTTCTTTACTTGTTTTTTCTGGTTTCTCTTCAGCTGCCATAATATATCTACCATCTTTAGGAAAAAAGAATTCGCTTGCAGCAGGATCTAAAGCAATAAATATATCCTCACCTGGTTTGTAATTTGCTTCTTTAATTGCTTCAACTATTACTTCGAGCGCTTCCTCATTATTTGATAAATTAGGAGCAAACCCTCCTTCATCCCCTACAGATGTATTTAATCCTTTTTTCTTCAATACATTCTTTAGGGTATGAAAAATCTCTGAGCCCATGCGTAAGGCTTCCCTAAAATTCTTACCCCCTACAGGAACGATCATGAACTCTTGAATATCTACATTATTATCAGCATGCTTTCCACCATTTAATATATTCATCATAGGAACCGGAAGAACGTTCGTAATCACTCCTCCAATATATCTATAAAAAGGAATACCTAAAAAATCTGAAGCTGCTTTAGCACAAGCTAAAGAAACTCCTAAAATGGCATTTGCTCCAAGATTACTTTTGTTAGTTGTTCCATCCAGTTCAATTAATTTCTTATCTATTGCCATTTGCTCTAATACATCATCTTCCATAATCTCAGGTGCAATACGCTCATTGACATTTTCAACAGCTTTTAATACCCCTTTACCTAAATACCTTGCTGAGTCGTTATCTCTTAATTCTACTGCCTCATGTTCTCCAGTTGATGCACCAGAAGGTATAGCTGCTCTTCCCCAAGCTCCACTAATAGTGAAAACCTCAACTTCTAAGGTGGGGTTACCACGAGAATCAAGAATCTCCCTTGCATATACATCGCTTATTAAAGACATAGCGCCTCTCCTTTTTTATAATTTCTGCGAATTATTTAGCAATTTAGTCCCTTTATAGAGATAATGAAAACCAGAAAGAATGGTGAATACTGCTGTGCTTGTATAAAGAGATCTAAGTTTATGTGAACTTTTTCCTGTACTTTCTATAAATAAAACCATGATAATAGTAATAAATTGAAAAGTAGTTGTTAATTTACTGATCCAGGTTGGCTTCATTTCTGGCTTTTTGTTTATAAGAAATAAGACAAGTACTCCTAAGCATATAATAACATCTCTGCTAATAACAATAACTACTAACCATTTAGGAATTTTATGCATAATAGCTAATGTAATAAAACCAGAGGATATAAGTAATTTATCAGCAATTGGATCCAAAAAAGCACCTATCAAGGTTTTTTGCCGTGCTAATCTGGCAATAAGCCCATCTAATGCATCAGTTATTCCAGCAATAATAAATACCCAAAATGCACATAAAAAGTTTTGATAAATCAAGCAGTTGATAAATAAGGGAATCAAAAGAATTCTAATAACAGTTAGTGAATTTGGTATATTAAGCATTTTCTAATCCATATATAAAAAGTTGCATAAATCATCTGAATACTAAAATTTATATATTCATATATTCTTCATATTCCTCAACATGATAAGCTAAATTTTCAAATTTTGTATATTTTGCAAGAAAAGTTAAACGTATATTACCTGTTGGACCATTTCTCTGTTTCCCAATAATCACCTCTGCTATCCCACGATTCTCTTCTGTTGGTTGATATACCTCTTCCCGATATATAAATAAAATTAGATCCGCATCCTGTTCAATAGCACCTGACTCTCTTAAATCAGCCATCTGAGGCCTTTGCTTTGGCCTATATTCTGTCCTTCTTGAAAGTTGAGAAATCGCAACAACAGGGATATTTAACTCCTTTGCTAATGCTTTTAAGGATCGAGAAATTTCTGCTATTTCTTGCTCTCTTCTTTCTGCCCCCCCTTGAGTTCTCATCAACTGAAGATAATCAACAATTAATAACCCTATATTATGTTCTGATTTTAGCCTGCGAGCCTTTGCTCTAAGTTCAAGCACAGATAAAGCAGGGGTATCATCGATAAAGATTGGAGCTTGAGCAAGTTTGCCAGCTGTTGAGGTTAAACGTGGCCAATCTTTTTTTGAAAGAAAACCACTTCTGACTTTCTTCATATCAATCTCAGCTTCAGAACAAAGCATCCTTATAGCAAGCTGCTTTCTTGACATCTCTAAGGAAAAAATAGAAGTTGGTATATTCTTTTTAAGTGATGCATGAGCTGCAATATTCAGAGCAAACGCTGTCTTTCCCATAGAGGGACGACCTGCCACAATAATAAGATCTGAAGGCTGAAATCCTGATGTAAGAATATCTAACTCCTTAAAGCCTGTTGAGACCCCAGTAATTAAATCTTTGTTTTTATACAACTCCTCAATGGCTAAAAAGCTATCTTCAATAATATCCTTCATAGAATAAAATGAAGGAGTTATCTTGTTCTCTGCAAGATGAAAAATAGCCTTTTCTGCTTCATCTAAAAAGAGCTCAACATTCTCTGTTTCCTGATAACCTCTCGCAACAATATCAGTAGCAGTTGCTATAAGTTGGCGAAGTATGGCTTTTTCTTTTACAATCTTAGCATAATAATCGATGTTAGCTGCTGTAGGAACAACATCAGCTATTAAAGAAAGATATGCTGCACCACCTACATCATCAAGTAACTTTTTTTGATCTAACTCATTAGATAAGGTTATAAGATCAATTGGCCCGCCACGTTCTGAAATATTTATCATTGCTTGAAATATCTTTTTATGAGCTTCTCTGTAAAAATCTTCTACATTAAGTAGCTCTATAATCCTATTGATCGCTCTGTTATCTAATAATATCCCACCTAACACAGACTGTTCTGCTTCAAGGTTATGGGGGGGGACTCTACCAGATGATTTATCCATAAAAAATCACCTTACTTATTTATTCCTTAACTACCCATAATTTAAGGTTAACCGTAACTTCAGGATGAAGTTTTATAGGAACTTCATATATACCGACCTTTTTTATAGGTTCATCAAGAAGAATCTTTTTTCTATCAACATGAATATCAGCTTTTAAAAGGGATTCTTCAATATCTTTAGCAGTTACTGAACCAAAAAGTTTATCTTCTTCGCCTGCCTTTTTTGCTATAGTACATGAGAATTTTTCAATCTTTGATGCTAATTTTTCTGCTTCGATTTTAGCCTTTTCATGCTTTGCTTTAATCAATCTTTTTTGATGTTCCAATTGTTTAACATTGGACTTACTTGCTGGGATAGCTAATTTTTTAGGAATCAAATAGTTACGAGCATACCCATTCTTCACTGCCACTATTTCGCCAGGATTACCAAGTGAAGGAACTTGTGTAAGCAAAATTACATCCATAAACTCCTCCTTAAAAGTATTCTCCTTAAAATCTTGCCAACTTTTTTATTCTCAAGCCAACAAAGCCGGTCTGGAAATAAAAGAAAATTTCCTTTTTAATTTAAGCTGCTATATAATCACAGGCAAGGATGCCTGTGCTACCATTTATGGGGCATATTACTACAATCCTGGTAGAACAGGTATCTTGCCCGTTACATTTTATTTTTAGAGTAACTTCGTCGGTCTCTAAACATAATTAACCCATTTTTCAGGTTAAACTAATTGCTATTATCTTTAGATGAAATTTCTTTTTTTGATATGCCAATCCGCCTAAAATTAAGCCACATATCAAAAAGACCTAATGCAACTGTTCCTATTAAAGCTGCTGGAACAATCAATATTATAGCATATCCAACCATTCTGATAAAAAGTGGTATAGACTTTTTATCAAAATAATAATAAATTATTGCAAAGCCTTGTATAAGGTAAGGGAAAAGGGTGATTATTAGAATATTTAATCCAAGCCTTCCCAGGTTATACTGCTTTAACAATAATAAAAAAGCCCCGCCAATTGGCAACCAGATCAGTGGTTCAGGAAGTTGCCAAAATTTAAAACTCCATTTATCATCAACTATAAAAGGATATCTTTTTTTAAAAAACCAACGACAGATAAGCAGATTAAACCAAGCTGTAAATCCTATTCCAATTGCAAAAAGAGCTGGTAATATGTTTATTAAAAAAACGGAAAAATTCTTCAAAGCTGCATTCAATTCTTCTGCTTTATCAGGGGCAAGTCCCATTTTTTTATAAAAGATAAGAGTCTGTTCCATACTCTTTGATAATTCTTTAGAAAAGATATTAAAACCACTGTTTCCTTTTAAAGAGATTATATAAAGGGTAAAAATAAAAGCAGCGACAGAGACTCCAAAGCCTTTTAACCATATCCATTCTACTTTTTCTCCTTTAAACCATGCTCTTCCCATAACCCAAGATAAAAGACCAAACTCTGATAAAAAAAATAGGCTTGAAATGAGGTTTATAAAAAATCCTATAACCAAAGCCGTTAATAAAAGCAATATAATACCAAAGCCTGGCCCTTTAGATCTTGTGAGATATAAAATAGGAAAAGGGGTAAATATAGAAATCCCTTGTCCTAAAATAGGTATAATTTGACCTGACCAAAAAAGGATAAATGTTGAAGCAATTCCCCCAAAAAGAGTTTCTATAGAAAAGGGATACCTCTTAAGCGTCAAGATTTTTACCCCTTATAAAGCTCTTTTTATTTTACAGCTGTTGTATAAGGCAACAAGGCAATAGCTCGAGCCTGTTTAATGGCTTTTGTTAAAATACGTTGATGTCTGGAACAGGTTCCTGATATTCTTCTTGGTATTATCTTTCCTCTTTCTGTAATGAAGTGTCTTAATACCTTAACATTTTTATAATCTATCTCAAGAGTCTTATCAACACAAAAACGGCAAACCTTCTTTCTCTGATAAAATTTTTTCCTTTTAGTAGCTTTGGGAGCCTCTCGTTTCATGATTCAACCTCCTCATCTTTACTTGTGCTAACCTTACCCTCCTCTTCATCATTCTCTCCCATTGCTTTTTCCTCTTCTTCTAAAAAGCTTTCTTCCTCAAAATGTTCATCAGCAGGGGGTATCTTTGCCTTTGGCTTATGATCAATTCTTACTGTAAGATATCTTATCACGTTTTCCATTAGCTTTAAATTTCTTTCAAATTCATTTAATGTTTTGCTATTACCATTATAATGAAGCAAAACATATGTCCCATATTTAAATTTCTTGACCTCATAAGCTAATCTTCTTTTTCCCCAAATATCAAGTCTGTTAACTTTCCCTTCATTCTTTTCTATAACCTCTTTGATATTTAAATTTAAATTCTCCAACTCTTCATCAGAGATCTCTGGATTAACAATATAAAGAGTTTCATACTCTCGCAATTTTTTCTCCTCCTTATGGCCTATATGTCCCCAAAAATCTTATCCTGTTCTTGGAGCAAGGAAATATCTATTGTTTTATAACATCTTCTCTTACTACCCCAGCAATTTGGTTTTTATTCACTTTTACACGTATCTTTTCAGCTATCTCCAACGTAACAACCTGATCCTTTATGCCAGTTATCTTTCCATAAAGCCCACCCGCAGTTAAAACTGTATCTCCTTTTCTGAGATTTTCTATCATTGTTCTATGTTCTTTCTGTCTTTTCTGTTGAGGACGGATCAGAAGAAAGTAGAATATACCAAAAAGGGCAAGTAACAAAACGATACTTCCCATTCCGCCTTGAGCTCCTCCTGATGCTCCTCCTCCCATTGCATAAGTGATTCCTACCAATTTATTCACCTCCTCTCTTAATTAAGAATTTTTTATTATATCAAAATTTATCTTTAAATAAAATAAAATTTTTATAAGAATAATTAATCTAACTATTATATACCAGATAAATTTGCAAAAGTCTCCTTTTGCTTATCAAATTCACTAATTTTTTCTTTATAAAAATCAAAAAAACTACCTTTTTTTATTGCTTCTTTTATATCTGAAATCCATTTAAAATAAAAATAGAGATTATGAATAGTGTTGAGCCTTGCTGAAAGTATCTCTTTTGCCATAAAAAGATGTCTTAGATAAGCTCTTGAATAATTCCTGCAAGTGTAACAATCACAATTTTCATCTATAGGTGAAGCATCTTTAGCATAGCAGGCATTCTTTATAATCAATTTTCCAAATGAAGTAAAAAGCATTCCATTTCTACCATTTCTTGTTGGGAGAGCACAGTCAAACATATCTACTCCCATTTTTATTGCTTCAAGAATATCTATTGGGGTACCTACTCCCATAAGGTATCTTGGGTGATCAGATGGTAGTTCACTAACTGTATTATAAATCATCTCATACATCAACGGTTTTGTTTCACCAACACTTAATCCACCAATAGCATACCCATCAAAACCAATTTCTACTAACCTTCTGGCTGACTCTTTTCTTAAGTGAGGATACATCCCTCCTTGAACAATTCCAAAAATCGCTTGATCATCTCTTATCTTCGCATTTTTGCTTAATGCTGCCCATCTTATACTCCTATCAGTAGACTCCTTAACTCTTCTCTCATCACAAGGATAAGGTATACACTCATCTAAAACCATAATTATATCAGCACCTATTGCCTCCTGGATCTTTGTCACATTTTCAGGGGTAAGGAAATGGGTAGAACCATCAAGATGAGACTGAAAACTTACCCCATCTTCTAAAACCTTTCTTAAAGACTCCATGGAAAAGATCTGATATCCGCCACTGTCAGTTAATAAAGGACGATTCCAATGCATAAACTTATGAAGCCCACCTAATTCTTCTATTATCTTTTC
>JAFDIG010000050.1 GCA_019308145.1 Deltaproteobacteria bacterium
CTTGGATATTTTGAAAAAGATATCTCCCCTCCTCCAAAGATAGCGTTAGAGAAGATTGTTCATTGGCAAAGCTGGAAAGGGGGAATTCCACAAGGAGTTATCGACAAGATTACAAAGTCTGGCCCTCTATCAGTATTTAAAAGGTTTGTTAAAGCATTGACCATTAAAAAGAGGTAAAAATAAGATGTCAGATAAATGGAAAATAACAATTGTATGTGATAACAATCCTTATCTTCAAGGACTTAAAACAGGATGGGGATTCTCTGCTTTGATTTCATCAGAAGATGAAAAGATCCTCTTTGATACAGCCGAATCTGACTCTATTTTGAGATATAATATGGATAAACTTGGTATAAATCCAAAGGAAATTAACAAGCTCTTTTTATCACATGCCCACGGTGATCACACAGGAGGTTTAGGATATTTTTTAAGCATCAATCCATATGTTTCTATTTATTTCCCAAAATCCTTTCCTGATAACTTTTCAAAGCAACTAACAAAAATAGGTTCTACTCCAATTCCTATAAAGGATGCATATGAGATATCAAAAAACATATCATCTACAGGGGAGCTTTTAACTGGTTTTATTCCAGAACATGCTATGGTAATCAGTACACCTGAAGGCTTAGTAATCATAACAGGTTGTGCACATCCTGGTTTGATCCCTATTGTTGAAAAGGCAAAAATGATATACAAAAGTGAACCATATCTTCTTTTAGGCGGTTTCCACTTTTTTGATAAAGGTTTAGGTGATGTTTTCTTTATTGCTAATAAACTAAAAGAGATGGGTATAAAATATGTTGCACCGTGCCATTGCACAGGACAAAATGGCATAGCCTGGCTTCATGAGATATTTGGTAACAATCTAATTACTGTAGGTGTGGGAAAAGTGGTTGAGCTACCCATCTCTTAAAAAATGTTATCTTATTGTAAATTTAACCTTCAATGGCTCAGATATATTTCCTTTTGGTGCAAAAAACCTTAGACGCCATTCGCCAGGCTTAGCCCTATGTGTTCTTTCGTTATCTTTCTGATCCCATGTCCATACAAGTGGTGTTTCAAGATTCAAAGTCGTTCCAAAAGGATTTTTTCTGCTTGTATAGAATTCCCTCCATTTGTTATTATCTTTCTTTTTTGAAATAACATAATAAGAACCTTCCAAATTAGCAGGTGTATCATCAACCCCAGCATGTTTATAAAGCATGAATTTGACCGTCTCACCAACTTGATAATTATGCTTCTTTACATAAAGAGCTAATCCTCCTCCAGGTTTGGGTGGCGGTCTCCATGCCAAGCTCTCTAATGCAAATGAAGAAAAAAAGATAAATAAAGCAAATGCCATGGTTAGAATAATTGTTTTTTTCATATTTCCTCCTTTAGTATTAAATTTTGTTAAATTTAATAGATTATAATATTGATGTCAATAAAAAAAGAGAATAAAGTAATTTAATTTATCACATAATATCTTATGCAACATCAATATCTTATAAAAATAAGAGAGATTAACTTTTAACATCGTTAAAAGTTTCATTTTTTACCTTTATTATGTTATTAAATATACAAAACAAAAATAATTTGTTTTATTACATTTTATAGAAGATTATAGTAAGGAATTCTTTATGAAAAAAACAAAATCAATCATCTTCTTTTTTATCTTACTGTTAATTATTCCTTCTTTCTTATATGGTTTAGAAGAAAAAGAAAAAATAGAGACAGATAATTTTGTTATTTTATTCAGACATGAAGAAAAAGATTATGCAGAAAATGTTTTAGAATGGATTGAAGAAGCAAGAGAAAAACTAAACCCTATATTTGACTTCTCCCCTAAAAGGAGATTATATATAAATATTGCTCACAGATTGAGGGGTTTCGCAGCTCCTGATGCCCGTGCCCAATACCTTCCTTTAAATCATACAATACAGATACTTTCAATAACAACTTTTAAAAATAATAACGCAAACCTGCTTTATTTAAAAGGAATTCTATGGCATGAATATATACATTTTATCCAGCATGAAATTTTGGGTATAAGATTTAGGAATATGCCTAAATGGTTGATGGAAGGAATGGCAGACTATTTTGGAAGAGGAAAAAGTGGTTTTAAGATTGTTCCTCATCTCTTGTGGCTTGAAGGGGGAAATTTTTTAGCAAAACATAGAATTCCTACATTAAAAGAACTTAATTATATGTTTAAAATAAATCCATCATCTTCTACTCTTTATTTTTTTTCATACCATATATGTAAATTTATTACTGAGAAAACCAACGAAGCTACTTTAATCGATATGTTATATGACTTAAAAAAAGGAGATAAGATAGAAAAAATAATCCAAAATCGACTAAATCTTGATATCTTAGAGATGGAAAAAGAGTTCAAGAGATACTTGATATCACATTACAAGATTGTCTCAAAAAATGAATAAAAAGCTTGTAGCAATAATCGGACAGCCAAACGTAGGAAAATCTACCCTTTTTAATAGAATGGCTGGATATAAAAAGGCAATAGTTCAAGAGGTGCCAGGGGTTACAAGGGATTTAAATTATGCTGACGTCACCTGGCATGGAAGATCCTTTATGGTAATAGATACTGGTGGACTTGACCTTGGTAGCAAAGAAGGACTATCTGTTTTGGTAAAACAGCAGTGCCAACTTGCTATTGAAGAAGCAGATCTCATTTTATTTATTATGGATGGAAAGGCAGGTTTAACACCACTGGATGAAGAGATCGCAAAGATTTTAAGGGAGCAAAAAAAGGATGTGTTTTTTATTGTAAATAAAATAGATGATCCTTCCCATACTGATAAAATATTCGATTTCTATAAATTAGGGGTAGAAAAGATATATCCATTGTCTGCTTCTCATGGATATGGTTTCCATCAACTTATGGAAGAAATTATACAAAAGTTTGGAGTTGAGGAAACAGTTTTAGAAGAAAGAGAAGAAGATAAGATAAAGGTCGCAGTTGTTGGTAGACCAAATGTTGGTAAGTCTTCAATTGTTAATAGTATATTAGGCTACAATAGGGTGCTGGTAAGCGAATCCCCTGGAACTACAAGAGATGCAATAGATACACCTTTTAGGTTCAAAGACGAAGAATATATCCTTATTGATACAGCTGGGATAAGAAAAAAAAGCAGGATATCACTGAGGCTTGAGAAGTATAGTGTTGTAAAAGCAATAAAATCAATTGAAAGAGCTGATATTGTTCTCCATATCATAGATGCAACAGAGGGGGTAACAGAACAAGATACAAAAATAGCAGGAGTCATCCAAGAAAAAGGACGAGGTATAGTGATAGTAGTAAACAAATGGGATCTGATAAAAAAAGATACAAAATCAGTTGATATTTGGAAAAAAAGCATTCAAACAAGGATTAAACATCTATCATTTGCCCCTATAATTTTTGTTTCAGCAAAAACAAAAAAGCGAATAATCAATATTTTGGAATATGTTAATAGAGTTTATAAAGAGTATATAAAAAGGATACCTACTCATGAACTTAATCTATTTTTAAAAGAGATATCAAAGAAAAAAACTCCTCCTATGTATAAAGGTAAAATTGTAAAACTTTATTATATAGCCCAAGTAGAGATATGCCCACCAACCTTTGTTATCTTTACAAATTATCCTAAAGGAATTCATTTTTCATATCAAAGATATATAATAAATAGATTAAGGGAAAAGTATAGCTTTGAAGGCATTCCTATAAGATTGTTTTTTAAAAAAAGAGGATAAAAAGTTTAATGTAAAAAATTATAATAATTACTGGACATTAAAGCTAAATCTTCAAGTAAATACAATTTTTAGGATGATAACCCCTTAAAAAGGAACATTTTTTAAGATTTCCTTTTAAATAAATTACTTTTTTAAAAACTTCTCTTGACAAAAGGAAAAAAAGTTTTATCATTATATATAAAGAGGAATAAAAATCATTTCATCTGCCGTGTCCGTGATTATGCTAAACTTCGGTTAGGGTAATCAAGAATTAATATGTGGGGCCGGAAAATGAACCCAATTGCGGGTTCGGAACCCGGAGCACACTTTGACCAAGGTACACTAACGAAGAAAGCTAAACGGCACGGGCGGATTTTAAAAGGGCAGGAATTAGTGCTGGTTCCTGCCCTTTCAAATTTTTCCAAACCTTTTCAACCTCTTTTTGAATCTTAGAAAAATCATCAGGTGAAAATGGACTTTTTTTTGCGAAAAGGGGGTCCATCACCTCCTCTCCAGGATTAAAATTCTGTAAAGTATATCTCTTTGCCTTTTTAATAAAGGAAACAATATCTATAATATCATCAAGATGATGCAAATCAGGCACAATGGTTGTCCGAAATTCATGATCAATACCTGAATCTATTATAATGTTAATAGACTCCTTTATCTTACTTATATCAACATCCACACCAGCAGATAATCTATATTTTTCTTTACTTAGAGGTGCTTTTATATCCATAGCAACATATTCTATCTTTTTATTATTTATCATGGATAAAAGAACGTCAGGATGAGAGCCATTTGTATCAAGTTTTACACCAAAACCGAGATCATGGATCTTATCAATTATGGTACCAAGAAATGGATGCATTGTTGGTTCTCCTCCTGTAATACAAACACCATCTACCCATCCAGAAAGAGTTTTAAGCTTTTTTAATATCAATTCTAATGGGATAGTCTCATATTTATTAGGCTCAAGAACAAGAGTCCGATTATGACAAAATGGACAACGAAAATTACATCTTGGTAAAAAGATTACAGATGCTATCTTGCCTTTCCAATCAAGAAAAGATGTCTCAATAAATCCTTTAATCTCTACTTTTTCTTTTTTCATAACAAAACCATAATATAAGGTTATCTAAGATATGATTTAATTTCATCAAGTTGAGGTACTACACCCCTCCATTGGGCTACTGTTGTTTCAGATTCATCCTCCAAAATGATTGTTGGAGTTGCCATAACGCTATAAAAAGCAGCCTCTGCTAAACCATCTGGAGTTTCAATATTATAGTGAAAAACTGGGAAACCCTCTGATTTAAGAATCTCACCTATCTTTTCAGCAGCTGGGCAAAAATGACATCCTGGTTTAACAAAGATCTTGACTGAACCCATAATATCTCCTCCTTTTTATTAAGAAATTTCAAATTTCACCTTGATTAATAAATGCTTTATTTCTATAGCGATCCTTTAATTCACCAAGTTTACCCTTGTTCCAGCTCGATATCTTTGTGAAATAACCAGTAATACGGGTAATCCCATCCACATCAGAAGAACCACAATATACGCAAGTATCTGATAATCCTCTGGATGTCCTACCACAGCTATTACAAGTGGTAAATTCAGGAGAGAATGCAATCTGATCGTTTAGAGTAAAGCGAAAGACCTTTTTTATAAAATTTGAAAGAGAAGATGCTGAAGGTTTTGCTTCTCCTAACCAAACATGAGTTAAAGAGCCTGCCTCAATCATTGGATGGAAAAGACCTTCCTGCCTTACCCTCTCTATTGGATTTATCTCCACGCTGTTATTTAGATAGGTGGAATTGGTATAATATATCTCGTTGTTAGATATATCTCCTTTTATCACATCCTTTGCTTCTTTTGGATATCGCATTATATCAAGCTTTGCAAAACGGTAAGCTGTACTTTCTGCTGGAGTCTGTTCTAAAACAAAACGCATTCCATAAGTTTTACTTAATCTATCAGTAATAAGTTTCATATGGGCAATCACTTTTAGTCCAAATTTAAAAGCCTCTTTACTCTCATGCATCTGGTATCCTGTGTGATACTGAACCATCTCATTAAGCCCCAACATGCCCATCAGAAAGGTTGCCCTATGCATCCTTAGATATGGTATTCCATCCCTTTCCATGGTAAGCAAAGCAAGTGGTCCTTTTTCTTTATGAGAAAGCAATTTTTCTATAAAATCTTTCTTTTGCCTGTGTGCTTTTGCTGCTAACTCCATAAGGCGATAGATCTCTGCAAATAGTCTGCTATCATCTCCTTTTGCTTTATAGGCTATACGAGGCAGGTTCAGGGTAACATTTTGCAGTGCGCAATATCTCATACGCCAAGGTTGTTTTGCATCTTTCAAATCATTCTCATCCAACTTAAAAGAGAGGCGACAGCATTCTGAAATCTTAGCAGTCTCTCCCCTGTCAAATACAAAGTAGGTATTTCCTTTTTCTGCTGCCACTTCAGATATAAGATTTAAAAACTCTTCATGTCCTTCTGTTTTAAAAAATTTTTCTGTTATATGGACAAGAGGTTTTGGGAAGAAGAAAGGTCTTCCAGAGCCATCTCCCTCCATATATACTTCAAATAATGCCTTTACAAATCTATGAGAGTGATGAATATATTCAGAATATTTTCTCCCAGTAAATTCTCCACCAGGGCCAATTGCCTCCACATCTTCAAAATGTTTTGGGACTTCCCAGTAAAGATTTATATCAGTAAATATCGCCTGACCTCCTCTTGCAACAGCTTGTTGAGAAAATTCAAATATCAACATCTGTGCTAACTGCTTTACATCCTTATCAGATAATCCCTCGATATAAGGAGCAAAAAAGATATTTATTGCATCCCATCCTATTGCACCAGCAAAATGGCTTTGCAAAGCAGCAGCAAATTTCACCATATGTGCCAGAAGAACTTCTGGATGTTTTGCTGGCTTTGCCATTGAAAGAGAATTAGGCAGGTTTAAACCAAATTTTTTGATATATTCAAGGGATTGTCCACTACAGTAAGGTCTGTCTATAAAACCCAAATCATGCAGATGAATATCACCTATCATATGAGCATCACTAACATCATCTGAAAATACTGAAAGAAGAGCATATTCCTTTTTAATAGTTTCTGCTAAAGTAAGGTTAGTTGCCTCAGGGCCATGAGGAACATTTGCATTTTCCTTATTTGGATGTAGAATAAGCTGATCAACATCATAAATAGGCATACCCAATCTTGTGTGCATTTTTCTTGCATCCTCTAACCCTTTTTCAATCAACTTGGCATTAACAAGTTCTCTGATAAGAGGAGCGGTCACCATCTTTATACCTGATTTTATAATCTCTGCTTCTACCTCTTTACTGATCAAGATGGCAGTATCCCTATCAATAACAGTCTCCCTCATAAGTGCTTCTACAATCTTTTCCCTTTCCCAGTCATGCATAGATTCATCAGAGGTACGGACAAAAAGTGCCATATCTGTCGTCTCTAATATATCAGCCATCTGAGCTTTTAGCTTATCATCTAACTTAATAACAGTGCTCATTATTGCCTCCTTTTTACTATATATTGTGTATATATATTTTAATACAACTACATATAGTGCTTGTCAAGAAAAAAATTCAAAAAATTCAATTGAAATAATAGAACTATTTGAAATTAAAAAGAAAAAAATTTTTTCATGCAGTCAAAGTAAAAATTTTTATTTTATAGAATCAACAATAAGAGGAAGGACCTCACCAGAAGGACCTAAAAGCGTATAATCTGCAAGAGCTGTTATAGGGGTTTTCTCAATGTTTATCTCAACTACTAAAGCTCCTGCTTCTTTAGCTACATGAGGAAAAGAGGCAACTGGTTGCACTATGCCTGAAGTACCTACTACAAGTAAAATTTCAGCTCTTCTAAGTGCATCATAGGAGTTATTAATATCACTTTGTGATAAAGATTCCCCAAACCATACAACATCAGGCCGAACAATAGAACCACAATGACAGTGAGGGGGAATCTCTTTTAAAGGAACATCCATATTATAGGAGATATGGCCATGATCAATGCATTTTACCCGCCACAAGTTTCCATGTATCTCAATGATATTTTTACTCCCAGCACGCCTGTGAAGACCGTCAACATTCTGGGTAATAAGGGTAAAATCTTTAATTAAACTTTCCATTTCAGCAATAGCTAAATGACCTTTATTAGGTGATGTTTTTGAAATTAATCCTCGTCTCCAATCATACCACTCCCAGACAAGCTTTGGGTCTTTTTTAAAGGCATATGGGGTTGCTAACTCCTCTGCCCTATATTTTTTCCATAAGCCATCTGCTCCTCTAAAGGTAGGCACTCCAGACTCAGCAGAAATTCCAGCACCAGTAATTACTGCAATACTTTTTGCTTTACTTAGCTTTTCTATTAACTCCTTAGGTAATTCCATTATTGATCCTCAGGGAGATTGCTACTAAAAGTAAATGATTTTACTTTCCAGTTTTTATCAAAGACAACATAGAGTTCTTTACTTTGTGTACCACCAAAAAGACTCCATTTTTCATAGAAATATGTCCAACTATTATCACCATTGTCAATACCTTTTTTGTCCGGAGGGCCAAACCAATCCCGCAATTCCTCAGCAGTGGTTATGCCTATCTTAATATCTTTGACTTTATCACTTTTAAAGTTTTTACCTACACCAACACAACCATAAAAAATAAAAAGAAACGATATGATTAACACAGAAATTAACAATCTTTTCCTTTTCATCTTTTACTCCTCTAACAAAAATGGTTAAATTTTAAAATATTATACATAAAAAAAGTATGAAAGCAATTGGTTTTTATTCAAGAATTTTCATTACCCTCTTATTTTTGTGGGAATTAATAATCTTACCTTTGTTCCCTTCCCTTCTTTGCTTTCTATCTCTACTTTACCTCCATGCTCATAAGAAATGATATGATTAACAATAGTCATGCCCAAGCCTGTTGACTTTGTTTTAGATGTAAAAAGCGGATTAAAAACTTTGTCAATATGCTCTGCTTTTATTCCCTTTCCAGTATCTATTACTTCAACTAAAATATTATCTTCCTTTTTATCTGTTTTTATCATAATCTTCCCACCATTGGGCATTGCTTCAATACTATTCATTAAGATATGAAATATTGCCAACGAGATATATCTTTTATCCATCAAAATATGAGGAAGTCCATCTTTTAATTTAAGGTCAATGGTAATACCTCTCTGTTTTATAATAGATAAAAGATTAGATACTACTTTTCTAATTTTAGTATTTATATCTCCTTCAGATAGAGTGCCTGGCTCCATTTCAGCAAAATTAGCAATATCATGAACTACCCTTTCCAAACGTTCAAGTTGAGGTAAAATTTGTATTAAATATTTCCATCTAAGATCATTAGAGGGTGTTATTTTTTGAATCCTTCTTATAAATCCAGCAATAACCATTACTGGATTGAGAACTTCATGAGCAATAGCATTAGCAAATGAACCAAGGGAAGCAAGTTTTTCTGAACTAAGTAATCTTTCTTTGGTGATCTTTAGTTTATGATCTGTTATTTCAAATTTCTTCTTAATCTTTTCATAAAGAAAAGCATTATTTATGGCAATTCCTATCAGTTCTGATATTGATAAAAGGAGTTTCAAATCACGAGAATCAAATTTTTTACCATCCTTCTTGTTAATAACTTCTATTACTCCAATAAGAGTATCCTTTGATTCTAAAGGAACAGCAATTAAAGAATTTGTTTTTATCCCTATTTTTTTCTCTATCACATCACTAAAATGCGGATCATTTCTTATATTCTGAGATAAAAATGGTTTCCTTGTAGCTGCAACAAAACCTGCTATACCCTCCCCTATTTTAAAACGGATTTCCTTTGTTTCATCTTCTTTCCCATCTTTTATAAACTTATAAAAGATTTCATCTCTATCAGAATCCAATTGAAATATTAAGCTTTTCTCTGCACCTAAAAATTCCTCAATTAATTTCATAGATTTATACAAAACTTCCTGAGAATATATAATTGAGTCAATCAATGTAGTTACCTTTAGAAACTCATAAGTTTTTAAGTTTATAAAAAGAAAAACTGCATCCCTTGTTATTGATTTTGAACTTCTCAAAAGTAAAATTTAGCCCATTGACTTTTACTAAAAGTATTTTTAGTTAATCCGCAATTTATCTTTTAGTATAATCTAATCCCAATATATCATAAAACCTCTCATTTTTTAAATTGATTTTCTACTCTCCAAAGACGAAAATTCCTAAAAAAATCTTTGAGGCAGATCATTATATTCTTTATAAGATCCCTGTGGCTATTAACAATAAAGATATGATGATTAATATGAAAAAGCTCATCCTTTAAACGTGCTACTTTATAATCTTTTGCCTTGGTTTCCCCAAACTTTCTTTTTAATCCTTCCTCAAATAAAAAAACTATCTTATCCTTCATCCTTAGCTGAGTATCATTAACAAAAAGTGCAACATCTGGTAATAATTCATCTATCCGCTTAAAAAAAGCATTTACCTCGTTTATCTCTATCCCTTTAGGTGGTGATGCTTTTGCCTCTGTATAAATTAGATTTCCTAACCAAGATGATATCACATCAAAATCTCCTCCTGCCGGAATATCTTTAAACCGAACTCCATAGATGGCAGGTGAGCAACATACCTTTATATAAACCTGAGATAAAAACCATTCAAGCGTTGAACCAAAACTGGATGTATCAACTACTAACTTATAATACCCTCTTTTTATCTCTTTTATCACTTCTATTTGTTCAAGAAACTTTGTATAGAGCCTTGCTGTTGATAATGAGCAATAATGTGTAAGCTCTTTTGGAGAAAATTTCTCCTTTCTTTTGATCATATCCCTCACAAACAATCTAAATGAATATCTTTTTAATT
>JAFDIG010000051.1 GCA_019308145.1 Deltaproteobacteria bacterium
TTTCAGACAAAAAGTGATACAGAAGTAATTGTTCATCTCTATGAAGAGATGGGAATAGATTTTTTAAAAAAACTTTCAGGGATGTTTTCTATAGCCATATTTGACAAAAAAAATAAAAGGCTTTTGCTTGCAAGGGATAGAGTAGGTAAAAAACCTCTTTATTATTGTCAGCAAGATGGATGGTTTGCTTTTGGTTCAGAAATAAAAGCAATAAAGATTTTGCCTTTTTCTCCTGATAAGATAGATCCATTTAGCATTGATGACTACCTCTCTTATGGATTTATCCCTTCACCTAAAACTATATATAAAGATGTTTATCAAATCCCTCCTGGTCATATAGGTATATGGGAAAACCAAAATTTCATATTAAAGAGATATTGGGAAATAGATTATTCTAACCTGTATATTGAGGATGAAGAAGAAGCAATCAAAGGGTTAGAACATAAACTAAAAGAAGCGGTTCAAAAACGGCTTATCAGCGATGTCCCTTTAGGCGCTTTTTTAAGTGGAGGTATTGATTCAAGCCTTATTGTTGCTCTTATGAGTAAACTTTCTAAAGAAAAGGTAAAAACATTTTCCATAGGGTTTGAGGAAAAAAGGTTTGATGAAACTATATATGCAAGAAAGGTTGCAAATCTACTTAATTTAGATCATAAAGAATTTATAGTTACCTATAATATAAAAGATCTTTTACCAACTTTAATAGAACATTTTGATGAGCCATTTGCTGACTCATCTGCTATTCCTACATATTATCTTTCTAAAATGACAAAAGATGAGGTAACAGTTGCATTAAGTGGTGATGCTGGAGATGAAATATTTGGTGGATATAGAAGATATTTGGGGAGAAGATTGTCAAATATCTTCAATAAAATAATGCCCTTAAAGGGATTTATTGAAAAAATTATCCTTTCTTTGCCAGAATCTGATACATATACAGGAAAAAGTTTTATAAAAAAGCTAAAAAGAGGGACAGAATCAGCAAAGATGTATGATGATTACCCCTTTTTAAGCTGGTTATTACTTTTTAACCCAGAAGAAAAAAAAAGAATCTTTGCGCCAGATTTTTTAAATCTTATAAATGGTTATGACTCCCTTGATTTGATGCGTTCTCTTTATAATAATTTCCCTAAAAATAAAGACACTATCTCTTATATGATGTGGGCTGATCTTCATACATACCTTCCAGATGACATACTTATTAAAGTTGATAGAATGAGCATGGCACATGGATTAGAGGTGCGTTGCCCTTTTTTAGATCATGAAATCATAGAGTTTATGGCTCATATACCCTTAAAGATGAAAATTAAAGGTTTAACAACAAAATATCTACTAAAAAAGGTCGCTATTAAATATCTTCCTCCTGATATCGTGAAAAGAGCTAAACATGGCTTTGTAGTTCCTCTTGCAAAATGGTTCAAAAGAGAATTACAAGATATTATAAAAGAGTTATTAATTGATTCCCCTCCTCCTTTTCTATCCAAGAAGTATATAAAAGAATTAATTATATTACATCAAAAAGGGAAAAAGGATTTGTCATTTCAGATTTGGGCACTACTTATTCTTTCTTTATGGTTTTACAAAAAGGGAGGCACGCTTTGACTCAAAAAAGAATTTATTTTATTTCACTAAGCTTTCCTCCTTTGGGTCGCGGGGCATCTCTTACTAATAGCTGTTTGGCAAAAGGACTTTCTCAAAAGTTTAAGGTTAATGTAATAACCGCAGGAGAGTTAAAAACCTATTTTCTTTCATATAATAAAGATTACAGCCTATTAAAAGATATACCAACTCATATTGAGATAATTAGAATCAAACCTTTTGAATGGTTTTTTATTGGGGAAGGTCTTTACCGATTCGGTTTAATTCCTTGTTATCACCTTAACTGGGCAATCTCAACAATCAAAAAAATAAAAACCATTTTTACAAAATCTGGCATAATCCTTTCCTCATATCCTGTTGTTTCAAATCTTCTTGTTGGCTTATGGGCAAAGAAAAAAACAGATTTTCCTTTAATAATAGATTTCAGAGATGATTATTTAGGTGTTATGTCACATTATATGAATCCCTCAGGCAAAATGCTCGCATCATATATAGAAAAAAATGTAGTAAAAAAAGCTGATAGAATAACTGTTGCAACAGAAGGGATAAAAGATGCCCTTATTAAAAGATATCCAGATTTAACTAAAAAGATAGATATAATCTATAATCTTGTCCCTTTTGATTCAAATTCTCTATCTTCCATAAAGGATGAGAATAAAAAAAATAAGCTATTTACTATGATATATGCTGGTAATTTTTCTCCTGCCCAAGAGGTAAAACTTCTTATAAAAGGAATAAACCGATTATTAGATATCCATCCAGAACTAAAAGGTAAAATAGTTTTCAAACTATTTGGCCCTGAAAATAGATATCTCAAAAAAAAGATTATCCCTTTATTAAATAATGAAATAAGATATGAAGGCTATGCTGAAAGGAATAAGTTAATAAAGGAGATAAAAAGGGCAGATGTAGGGCTTTTCTCACTTTCAAATAAAACCTTTAGCTATGCAACACCTACAAAACTTTTTGAATTTATTGAGCTTGAAGTTCCAATATTAGCAATGCTTCCTAAAGGTTCTGCAAGGGAGATTATAGAAAAAGATAATATAGGATTAGTTTGTGATCCTAATGATATAGATGGTTTTGCAAGAAATATATATTCACTTTTTAGAAATGAATCGTTAAGAAAGAAAATTGTTAAAAATATAAAAAAAATTAAGGATCATTACTCTTTTTCTACTCAGATAAATAGATGGATAAATGTTATTGAGGAGCTTTAAAGAGATATGGAGATAGCTATTCTTATTGGAACCAGGCCAGAAATCATTAAGCTTTCCCCTGTAGTTAAAGCATGTGAACAAATGGGAAAAGATTTTTTTATAATACATACTAATCAACACTATACAAAGGAGATGGACAAAATATTTCTTGAAGAACTTGGGATCCCACCAGCTAAATATAATCTTGAAGTAGGTTCTGGCTCTCATGGATACCAAACAGGAGTAATGTTAGAACGGATAGAAACTGTATTAATTAAGCACAAGCCTAACCTCATTATTTTAGAAGGAGATACAAACACGGTTTTAGCAGGAGCTCTTGCTGCAGCAAAACTCAATATTCCAGTTGCTCATGTTGAGGCAGGACTTAGAAGCTATGATAGAACAATGCCAGAAGAGATAAATAGAATACTTACTGACCATCTTTCAGAATTGCTGTTTGCACCTACAGATATAGCAGAAAAGAATTTAAAGAATGAAGGGATTGATTCAAAAAAGATATTTGTTACAGGGAATACCATTGTTGATGCAGTGATATCTCATCTTTCTTATGCAAGAAAAAAAAGTGATATACATTCAAGACTTAAGATAAAACAAAAAAAATATATCCTTTTAACTATGCATAGGGAAGAAAATGTGGATAATAAAGAAAAGTTAAAAGATATTTTAGAAGGGTTAAAAAAGATAATTAAAATATTAAATCTTCCTATAATATTTCCCATACATCCAAGAACCGAAAAGATGTTAGAAAGATTCAAATTAAAATTACCAGAGGGAACTATTAAAATCTCACCTTTAGGCTATCTGGACTTTCTTGTGCTTATGGCAGATGCATATCTAATATTGACTGATTCAGGGGGAATTCAGGAAGAAGCATGCATTTTAAAGGTTGGTTGCATTACATTAAGGGAAAATACAGAGCGACCTGAAACCTTAGATGTAGGGGCAAACAGATTGGCAGGAACTGATCCAGATAGAATTCTAAAAGAAACATTATATATGGAAAAAAAGGTGAAGGAGTGGGAAAACCCTTTTGGGGATGGTAAGGCAGCTAAGCGTATTGTGGAGATAATATATGCAAGATAATCTTTATAAATGGATAGGGAAAAGTGAAAATTTTTTTGTGCAAGCATTGGTAACCCTCTTTATTCCCACCTTTTTTTTTCATCGATTTTATCAAAAACAGATAAATCTTTTTAAAAAAGCAATACTTCTTCTTTCATTTGATATAGATTTCAAAGAGGATGTGAAGGCTATTCCTAAACTTATCGAAGAACTTAGTCAGTATGATATAAAAGCCGGGTTTGCTTGTGTAGGACATTGGGTAAAAAAATTCCCCTCTTCACATAAATTGATTGTTGAAGCAAGCCATGAAATCATAAATCATTCAAATACACATCCTAACAATGAGCAAACAAACCCAAATCAATTTTTTAATCAACTCTTAATATCTGAAATAAAAAAAGAGATAAAAGAAGCGGATAAAATTATAAAAGATTATCTTGAAACATCCCCTTCAGGTTTTCGCACCCCGCACTTTGGACACCTTAATACCAACAAAATCTATCCAGTATTAAAAGAACTTGGGTACAGATATTCAAGCTCTACCCTTGCTATTAGGAGTGATTCTTTTGGCGCACCATTTATCCATCCTGAAGGTATATGGGAATTACCAGTAACTACATGTCCATATCACCCTCACTCAGTATTTGATACCTGGCATTCTTTAAGGGAAAAGGGTGGTTGGCATAAAAAAAGAGATTCTTTTCTTAAAACCTTTGATAAAATTCTAAATTTTGCTGTTGAAAAAAGGATCTTTATAAATATATATTTTGATCCAAAAGATATGGTTGAAAATCGTTATTCAAAAGGATGGCTAAATATTTTAGCTCAATATAAAAATGATCTAATGATATTAACTGGGGCTAAAATTGTTGAGAAATTAAATTCAATCTAAAAATAAAAAATTTAGTCTATTTTAATAATCTTGAAATAAAAGAAGTTTTCTTTTTGCGAGCCTTTGTTAAGGCAAGTTTAGCTTCTAACTCCTTTATCTGGTTTATAAGCCCTTTTATTGTTTTATCAAAAATAAGATTTTCTTTTAAAGTTATCATTTGAGTAATAGAATTTTCATCAATCTCTTCATCTTTTTTTGCGATAGCAATAAGGAATTGAGAATTATTAGATGGCTGCCTAAATAATAAATGGTTTTGTGCCATAAATTGTTCTGTTTCCTTTTGTTTCGAGATGGTTGTATCAACAAGAAATGTTTCAGCCAACATAGAGTTTTGGTAAACAAGGGTATACTGAGGGAAAAATCTATTTATAAACTCTTTAAAGCTTTTATAAGTAAACTTTATTTTATGAAAAGGATTATCCTCTGGGAGTACATCCGTATTAGGAGTAGAACATAAAAATATACCTTTTGATATTAAAATACGACTTATTTCTTTTAAAAACCTTTCTGGATTATCTACATGTTCTATAGTTTCAAATGCAATTATAACCTCAAATGAATTATCTTTGAAAGGAAGATATAGAGCATCACCAACTATAAAATGGGATCTTTTATGAAAGAATTTATCAATGCTATATTTAATAGATAAAAGGTCAATATCAACTCCAAAAACATCTTTAGCACCATGCTCAGCTATAAGCTTTGTGCCATAACCAGTGCCAGATGCCACATCCAACACCTTTTTATCTTTAACAAATTGTAAGGCAAAAAGATATCGAGATATATGTTGAAGATAGATTAGATCATCTCTGTTTACTTCTGGTATCATCCTTTCGCCAGTAAACTCCATATTAGTTTTTCCCTTTTTCTGATTTAATATATTCTACTATCTCTTTATATTTAGAAGAATCAAGTATATTTGCTTCATTAAGCCATCTAAAAAGATCTGAAACCTTAAACAGAAAATAGGGCTTTATCCCATTCTGTAATAGATTTTCATATCCCCCTTGCTCCCTATCTAAAAGAACAACAAGCTTATCAGCAATTCCTCCTGAATCTCTAATCGCTTCTGCTGCTTCTATTACACTTTTACCCGTTGTTATAAGATCATCTACTATTAGCACATGATCTCCTTCGTTTAACACTCCTTCTACCTTTTTTGTAATTCCATGCTCCTTAACGCCTTTTCGGTAATATATCAAAGGAATAGATAGTTTATAACCAATCATAGTAGCAAAAGGGACTCCTGCAGTAGGTATGCCTAATACTTTATCTATTTTTTTACTTTCCATCTCTTTTAAGATCACCACAACATAAGCATTAATTATCAATTCAAAAATGAAAGGAAATGATAAAGAGCTTCTTAAATCTATATAATATGGACTTTTTTTGCCAGAAGTTAATTTAAAATCACCAAACCTTATCGCACCATTTTTTATCAAATTTATCCCAATCTTTTTCATCATAAGCTCTTTTTCTTGTTTTAAGAGTTCATCCTCAATAAGTTTGAACTGATTGGAATCCATATAATCCCCCAATAATCTAAATCTATTATTCTTTGAGTAAAAATGATTTATTCTTTTATTTTGTTTATCATTGTAATTATAAGAAAGTCAAATAAAATCCAAATCTTGGTTGTTTTTAAAGATTGACAAATAGGATCCTCTTTATTATAAAAATAAAAGAGGAAAAAATGAGAATTATTCGCGTTGCAATAGGACAAATAAATCCTATAGTAGGGGATCTTTCTGGTAACGTTAAAAAAATAATAGAGATAATAAGCCTAGCAAAAGAAGCAAAATCTCATATTGTTATCTTTCCTGAGCTTGCTATAACAGGCTATCCACCAGAGGATCTTCTTTTAAAACCATCATTTATTAAAGCAAACTTAGACAACTTATCTAAGGTTATTGAGGCGTCATCTTCTATCTGCACAATCGTTGGCTTTGTTGGGAAGGAAAATGATATCTTCAATAGCGCTGCTGTTATTCATGATCAGAAACTTCTTACGGTTTACAATAAGATCTTCCTGCCAAATTATTCTGTTTTTGATGAAGATAGATACTTTCAGCCTGGTTCAGAGTTTACTGTTTTCAAACTTTTAGATACCTGGTTTGGGGTAAATATCTGCGAGGATATTTGGCATCCTGGAGATCCAATTAGGACTCAGGCATTTTATGGAAATGCTGAGATTATCTTAAATATTTCTGCTTCTCCTTATCATATTGGTAAAAACAAATATATGGAAAGGATGTTAGCTCAAAGAGCGAGTGATTATGGTGTTATTTTAGTATATGTTAATCTTGTAGGAGGCCAAGATGAGTTAGTGTTTGCCGGAAATAGCATGGTATTTGATGAAAGCGGAAAACTCATCACAAGAGGAAAAGCTTTTGAAGAGGATCTCATAATCGTTGACCTTTTCCCAGAAAGGGTTTTCGCAAAAAGATTGCATGACCCAAGAATAAGAAAGGAAAAATTGATCAAAAATGAAGGTGCAAATAATCTAAAAAAAGTAGAAATTCCTCCTTCTTTTTATCCTCCTTCAATGCCTACACTTCCATATAGAAAAGAACCAGATGTTATGAGCGATATTGAAGAGATTTATCATGCTCTTGTTCTTGGTACAAAAGATTACATGAAGAAAAACGGGTTTAGCAAAGCAGTTATAGGCTTATCAGGGGGAATTGATTCCTCTCTTGTAGCCGCCTTGACTGTTGAGGCAATTGGAAAGGAAAACATTTTAGGGGTACTTATGCCTTCTCAGTATACATCAAAGGAAAGTATAGAAGATGCGAAAAAAGTTGCCCGTAATCTTGGTATTGAAATTTTTATGATCCCCATTCAAAAGATTTATAATGCTTTCTACAATGAATTATCACCTTATTTTCAAAACCTTCCACCTGATATCACAGAAGAAAATTTACAGGCACGTATTAGGGGAAATATTCTCATGGCTATTTCTAATAAATTCAAGATGCTCTTGCTTTCAACTGGTAATAAAAGTGAGGTAAGCACAGGATATTGCACATTATATGGTGATATGGCAGGAGGCTTTTCTGTTATAAAGGATGTAAAAAAAACCGTTGTTTATGAACTTGCCAGATTTTATAACAAGATAAAAGGAAGAGATATTATCCCTGAAAGAGTTTTAATAAAACCACCTTCTGCTGAGTTAAAACCCAACCAGAAAGATGAAGATACTCTTCCACCTTATGATACACTCGACCCTATCTTAGAACTCTATGTCGAACAAGATAAAGATATTAATGAGATAGCGAGCATGGGCTTTGATAAAGAAAAGGTTAAAGAGATAATGAAAATGGTTGATAGAAATGAATATAAACGTCGTCAAGGTTCTCCAGGTATTAGAATAACTGCCAGGGCTTTTGGTAAAGATAGAAGACTTCCTATTACAAATAAATTCAACGTTTTATAATAACTACAGAACTTAAAAAACTTTTCAGTGGATAGTATTCTTTTAAATCAGTATAAGATTATTTATTTCTAACAAAGGAGGAAAATAAAATGAAATTATATAAAAAGATAATCATAATATCTTTTTTGCTTATCTTTTCTTTGTTTTCTTTATCAAATTTTGCAAAAGCAAAAGAGAAGAGGAATTTTATCCTGGTTATCAGGATGATGGGAATGCAGGACAAATGGTTTAGGGAGAATATAATCCCGCAATTTGAGAAAAAGTATAATGTAAAAGTAACCGTAGTTTCCTTTGATAAATTCTGGGATCTCGAGGTAATGCTAAAATTAGAAAGAGATAGTGGAAGACATAGTATTGGTCTTGTTAAAACCCCTTTAGAGATGACAAGACCTCTTAAAGATTTTATGCTCCCATATGACGACTTAATGACCAAAGAAGAACTTGATCAATTAAAATCTCAATATGATCCAATGGCAGTTAAGCTTGGTACTATTAATGGAAAAGTATACTATATTCCAAGAAAACTGGAAACAAGGATGATGGTTTATCTGAAATCCAAAGTAGATGAAGCAGTAAAAGGATGGAAAAAGTTTGAATCAAAGATCAACGAAGTCCTTAAAAAAGATAATGGTTATGGATTACCTGCAGGCTTTAAGTTAGAATCAGACCCAAATTTATGGGATTATTATGACATCTTTGTGGTCGCATATTATTGGGCACATACTCCTTATTATGGGATCAAAATGCCACGTATGGCGCATAGAGGCAAAAAATATGGGGGTACAGTCGTTGGCCTTTGTGATCGTGTCTACCAAATGGGAGGAAATGCTACAGATTTTATTAAAATGGATACAGAACCAGTTATCGATATGTTTGTTTGGGAAGCAGTATATAAAAAGAATAAATTATATAATCCAGGGATGTGGCAGGATCCATGGAGCGGTGGTGGCATTTGGAATGCTATGAAAGACGGAAAGGTCTTTTTAGCAATGATGCATCAAATTGACTGTTTTTTTATCCATGGTGGTACACATCCACAAATGCAAGGTTATTTAGCTAATCCAGATGATTTAGGTATAGCAGTCATGCCAAAAGGTTTATCCTTTGAATTAGATAAAAATGGAAAACCAGTACGGATTGGAACAAAAAAGGCAGGCACCACTGGTTGGTGGTGGGGTATCCCAAAAACTGCACCTTACCCAAAATTATCGGTTGAACTTGCAAAGTGGATAACAAATTATCATAATCACTTAGCAGAATGCAAGGTATTTGGTATGATGCCTATACGCAAGGATATATTGTCTGATTTACAAAAAGTCTTCCCTAAAAATTGGATGGCTCAAGTTTTTGATATATCAGTAAAACAAATTAGGATAAATGGCGACCTAACAGTTCCTTTACTTCCTGAATACTCTGCTATTGGTAAAATTTATCTTAGGGCTTGGTACGATATAATTGTTAAGGATAACTATGGCAAGGCAAAAAAGATTAACAGGAAATATATAAAAGAAAAGTTAGAAAATCAGTATGTACCAAAAGTAAAAGAGATACTTGGCAAAAAATATCCAGGATAGCTAATTAGTTAGTTCGTAATGAAAAATAAAATGCGAATTAATTTAAATTTAAAATTTTAGATGATACTGATTAAAAAATCTTTAAATCATATTAAAGTTAACTAATTATGGTAAATAAATACAAAAATTAGATTTTTCCTTTTGTTTCAGGCCGACAAAGTCGGCCTGAACGTAGTTTTTTATTTACTTTTTCTCATCTTAGCAAAAAAGCTTATAAAATATGTCAGTTACCCAATAAGTAGAGGTTTCTTTGCTTCTTTAATTAAATGTTTTGTTAGACTACCAACCATAAAATCTATTAATGATTTTTTAGAATGAGCTCCAACCACTACTATATTAGCCCAATCCAAATATTCATCAACAACATCAATGATCTTTTTGGCTGTCCATTCTTTTTTTATATTCTCTATTGAATGAGATCTTAAATATGCTTCAGCTTGATCTAAATAATATCTTGCAGCATCTTTTTCAGGATTAGAATTAAGTAAAGTAACTTCCATAACTTCAAAAAAGCCTAAGTGTGCAAAATTATGTAAAGCCCTTGCAGACGGCAAACTACCATCAAAAGGGATAAGTGCTTTTATCTTCTCACTTTTAATTTTAGATATATTAAGTCTTTCTGGTACTGCATAAATAGGTGTAATAGTATGGTCCATTATCTCATCTAATGAATTACCTGGGTTATTTGATGTTTCAAAATGAAAATATGTTTTAAGGCCAATGATGATCGCATCAAAAAAAATAGATTCTTTTACAATTTGCTCGCTTGGGCTACCCTGTGTTTCAGCTTCTCGATATTTCACTCC
>JAFDIG010000052.1 GCA_019308145.1 Deltaproteobacteria bacterium
AGTTGAAGTTGACCTTAAAACAGGAAGAGTAATAATAAAAGGGAAAAAAGTTGATACTCCATCCATCTGTCGTGCAGTAGATGAGCTCGGATATAGCTGTATCTCAAAACAATAATCTTGACAAATGATCCTTTAGCTATAATAGTAACCACATGAAAGAGCGAAAAGCATTATTGATCCACGCAGTTGATAAATCCCTTATTATCTCAGAGCAGCCTCCTTTTCCATTTCCAGTATTGGGAATTACAACTTTAGCAGCTCTTTTTCCTGAAAATTGGGAAATTGAGGTTATTGATGAAGATGTTGATTTAGTGGATCTTAATAGTGAGCCAGATCTAATTGGTATTTCATCTCTCACATTAAACATACCCCATGCTTATGATATTGCAGATCATTTTAGAAAAAAAGGGATTCCTGTTATTATGGGTGGTTTACATGTATCCTCTTTGCCTCATGAAGCTCTTTATCATTGTGATAGTGTAGTTATTGGAGAGGTTGAACCTGTTTTTGATGAAATATTAAAAGATTTTGAAAATAAAAAATTAAAAAAGATATATAAAGCAAAAAACTTTTTTGATCTAAAAAATGTTCCAATTGCAAGAAGAGACCTTTTAAAACCTATTCATCATAAGCATCTTACATCTGTTCAGGCAACAAGAGGATGCCCAAACAACTGCGAGTTTTGCTCTGTTACCCCATTTTTTGGCCATAGATACAGATTTAGGCCCGTGGAGGCTGTAATTAAAGAGATTGAAATGCTTTTAGATATGGGTATGAGTCGCACAATATTTTTTGTTGATGATAATATTGCTGAAAATGAACATTATGCAGAAAAATTATTTAAGGCTCTAATTCCACTTAAGATTAGGTGGGGTAGTTTTGCATCTGTAAGACTTGCTAAAAACTTTAAACTTCTTGATTTGGCAGTGAAAAGCGGTTGTCTGGAACTCTTTATTGGCTTTGAATCATTAGAACAAAGCAATCTTGAAATTGCTTCAAAGAATTTTGTTAAGGTTAAAGAGTTTCCTGAGATCATAGATAGATTTAGATCTAATGGTATAATGGTTCAAAGTGCTTTTATCTTTGGTCATGACAACGATACAAAGGATATCTTTAAAAAAACAGTTGATTTTGTTCAAAAAACAGGAATAGATACTCCAACCTTTGGTATCCTTACACCATATCCTGGTACTGCCTTAAGAGATAGATTGATAAAAGAAGGAAGGCTAATTGATACAAAAGGTGAATGGCATAAATACGATGGAAGCTATGCTTTATTCCAACCAAAAAATATGAGTGTTGAGGAACTCCAGCAGGGTTATTTCTGGGCAAAAAAGTATTGTTGTGCTCCTCGTTCCATTATATTCAGGTTGTTAAGAAGACCAAATAAGAACTTTTTTTTAGCAATGCTTGTCAATTTTTCCATGCGTGCAAATAAGATGAAGCAGATAAAACAAAGATGGAAAAAGCGTCCATTAGTTGCACCATCATAATAATAAAATGAAGAAGAAAAAAGCCCTTTTGATATATCCTTATGATAAAGAAAAGAAAAAATCAGCAGATGCTATATACCCCTTTCCTATGCTTGGTTTAACCATGGTAGCAGCACTTTTTCCTCCTAACTGGGAAGTCTCCATCGTAAATGAAGCTATTGAAAAAGTAAATTTTGATCAGGATTTGGATCTTGTTGGCATATCTGCTCTTACATGTAATGTAAAAAGAGGATATGAAATTGCTGATAAATTCAGGAAAGAAAAGATTCCTGTTATTATGGGAGGTCCTCATGTTGCCTTTATGGAAGAAGAGGTGCTATCCCACGCTGATGCAGTTGTTGTTGGTGAGGCAGAACTTATCTTTAAAGAACTTATAAATGATTTAGATAAAGGTAAGCTTAAAAAAATCTATAGAAGCAATGGCAATATTGATTTAGCTCATATCCCTTTTCCGAAAAGAAATCTACTTCACCCTAAACATTTGATCTTCATGAATGCTATTCAGACAACAAGAGGTTGCCCCAATAATTGTGAATTTTGTGCAGTTTCATCTATGTTTGGCAAAAAATATCGCCTGCGTCCTCTTGAAGAAGTTGATAAAGAATTATCAACTATTATAAAAAAGCCTTCTCAACGTCTGATGGTTATTGATGACAATATATTATGTAAGATCGATTATGCACGGGAGCTATTTTTGCTTTTAAAAAAATATAAAGTTCGTTGGATGGGTTTTTCAACCATCCAGATAGCAAAAATTCCTAACCTGTTGCACCTTGCTAAGGAGAGCGGCTGTATATCTCTTTTTATTGGATTTGAATCACTTTCTAAGGAAAACTTAACTGGGATGAAAAAAGGATTTGTAGACCCAAAAGAGCTTCTTGATATTATCCATAGAATACAGTCAGAAGGGATAGGAATACAGGGCTCTTTTGTTTTTGGATTTGATCATGATGATAAAGAGGTATTTAAAAGAACGATTGATTTTGTACAAAAGGCAAATATTGAACTTCCTTCCTTTTCTGTTTTAACTCCATTTCCAGGGACTCCGTTAAGAATAAGACTGGAACAAGAAGGGAGGATATTTGATAATAATTGGAGTCATTATGATATGAGTCATGTGGTCTTCTTCCCAAAACTTATGAGCCCAAAAGAGCTTCAGGATGGATATCTATGGGCACAAAAGTATGCCTGTGCACCTCGGTCAATATTAAAAAGACTTTTATTTGGGAAAAGAAACCATTTCTTCTATTTTCTTTTGAGTAATTTTGCCTTACGATCGTCCCAAATGAATGTAGTAAAAAGACTTAAGGATAGAGAGTTTCCTGATAGTGTTATGTTTGAGAAATGAAATGAAAGAAAAGAAAGGTCGAGTTTTGAGCCCGCCCTTTTGTGAGATATAAAATTCCATCTTACTTTTTTATTTGATGCCTATCCTAATTTTATCAAACTAAAACAATTACTCTTTGTTTCATAACTGACTAATTACTCACGTGGTAAAATATTTGTAAATTGATACTCTTCTACCATCTCCCCCACCGCTGCTTCAAAATCCTCTTCACCCCACTGCTCTATTGATATAACCTTTTTTCCTGTTTCATCTAAATAATCCCATCTAATGAATTCCTCTCCTAAACCTTTCCCATCTTTTAAAAAATAACCAGCACCTGTGCTCTCCATATAATATCTCTCTCCATTATAGATTATCTCTTTTGGAGGGTCTTCATTTTTAATAATAATTTCAGGAAGAGCAGGATCAATAGCTTCAATAGAGACCTTTTTTGTTAAACACCACTCAATTTCATCATCTTCCTCTTTTTCAAGATATCTTGTATCGCTACCGCTTTTTAGCTCCCACTCTTCAGAATAATCGCCTCCACCCCAATCATAACGATTATACCCTGTAACTTCCCATGTACGCATATCATAATCAACAAGATATCCTACTTTTAGTTTTGCAAGCGTGAGATCCTTTAATGGATCTATCCCTTTTTTCTTCTTAAAAAACTTCTCAAACAATTTATTTACCTCATCTTTTTGTTTTTTTCTCTAAGTTAGTCCCATCTTCTTTTTCAGTTCCATTAGTCTCTCATCAGCAGATATAGAGGGAGCACCTTTGTTAATTGCTTCATCTATCTCTTTGTCAACGCTTACATCTACCGCTGCTATCTCGCCATAGGCTTGTGCTAATGCCTCATCCTCCTCGATTTTTTGTTTCATCTTTTCAATCATTGATAGGGTGCCAGAGGAATCTATGGTTGATAATCTTTTATTTATTTTCTTTGTTGCAGCTGCTGTTTTTGCCCTTGCTTTTAAGGTTATTAACTCATTTTCATGTTGTGATAACTGAGATTTTAATTTATCAACATTTGCTTGAAGTTTTTCCACCATTTTTTGTTGGGCAATTGCTTGCTCGGTTAAACTTTTTGCTTTATCAGCTGCCTGATCCCTAAGGTTTAATGCTTCTGTTGCTAATCTTTCTGCTTCTGCCATCTCAATCTCACCCTTTTTTGCCTTCTCTAAAAGGAGCATTGCCTTTCTTTCATAATCAGCAGCCCTTTTTTTATTATCTTCAGCCTCTTTAGATAAACGGATCTGTATTGCCTTTACCTCTGCAAGGCTGGTCAAAGTGCTTTGAAGATCCTTTTTTAAATCCCTAATACCTTGTTCCATTAATTTAATTGGATCTTCAAACTTATCTATTAAGGAATGAGCCTCTGCTTGGCCTACCTTGAATAATCTCTGAAATATTCCAGCCATTTTAACCTCCCTTTTTACATTTTACTATATTTTAAAAATTCCTCTCCATTTTCAACAAGAGCTAAACTTAATGCATTAATTGAACCCTCTAACTCGTTTTTATCAAGATGTTCAAGTTGTAAGGTATCCCTGAAAATTACCTTTTTTGCTTCTTCATCAAGTACAAAAGCACCATGAATAAGGGTTCTGTTAATTTGTAAAAGCCTTTTAAAAAAATCACCTGGATTTTTCGGCACATCCATTATTACCTGTTCTATTACAAGGATGGGATATTCACAATCTATAATAAGATTCTTTAACCCTTTCTCTTCATCTTCTACAATAACTAATTCTTCTTCTTGATCCTCATGAATAATTGGAAGGTTTAACTCATAAAGATATCCTTTTACCCTTTCAAAATGCTCTTTCATAAATCCCTCCTCACTTTTCTTTTTCTCTAATTTATCAAAAACAATAAAGAATTTCAATTGATATTTATTAAGAAGCTTTTTTACATAAATCAAAAAAGAAAAGTTGTTTTTAGAAAAGATTAAAAAAGTTAAAGATATAACTTAAATGTGGTTTAAAGGATCTCTTTTGGTGGTATAAGTTTCTCTATAACAGTTTTTATAAAAGAGAGCTCCTCTCTTTGAGTTTTAAGCATTGCATCTAAAGCTGTTTGCTTTTTTTGCATTAGCCATAACATTCGAAGTATAAATCCAACTATTACAAGAAAAAGTGTTGTAAAAAGCCCCAACATCCATTGTAAGGTCTTAAAATTGTTATTCATTTCAAAACGAAGATCATCTATCCTTTTATTAAGTTTTTTATCAAGATCATTTATTCTCCCGCTTAGCTTTTTATCAAGATCATTTATTCTCCCGCTTAGCTTTTTATCAAGATCATTTATTCTACTGTTTAGCTTTTTATCAAGATCATCTATCCTACTGTTTAGTTTTTTATCAAGATCATCTATCCTGGTATTTAAAATTTTGAAATTCTTATTTACCTCTTTCCTTAACTCTTTTTGTCCCTCCTCTAACTTGGTAAGCCTCTCTATAATCTCTTTATCTGATATACGAGGCGAGACTTCTATAGCAAAAAGAGAAAAAGAAGATATTAATAAAAGAAAAAGGATTATAAAAATCATTAAAAATTTTTTCATATTTTTAAGTTTAATATCCAAAATTATAAAAGTCAACAAAAACATAAAGAATGGTAAAAATTTTTACCATATTATCTTTTTAAAGGATTTTTAATAGTAAAAAAATCTTTAACATAAAAGAAATGTATTTTAACTTGATCACTAAAAGATAAAATCAGATTAAATCAAACAAGGAATGTCAAAAGAGAGTTTCTCAAGATTTGCTACAAAAAAATAAGTTATTGTATTAATTTAAAAGGAGAGGTTTTATTCTTTTATCTTGAAACTGAAGCGGAAAGAAGTGTTTCATCTGTAAGTTCTGTCCCGAATTTCTTTACTACTTCTTCTACAGTTAACTTTTGCTTTTCATCTCCTGAAACATCAAATTTGATTTTTCCTTCATGGAGCATGATCATCCTGTTACCATATGAAATCGCTTGTTGCATATTATGTGTAACCATTATAGTAGTAAGCTTGTTTTCTTTAACAATCTTATCAGTCAGCTCAATCACCTTTTGGGCTGTTTTTGGATCAAGGGAAGTAGTATGTTCATCTAATAGCAGAAGTTTTGGCATGGATAATGTTGCCATTAATAAGGTAATAGATTGTCGTTGGCCACCTGAAAGAAGGAAAACAGGATCAGAAAGCCTCTCTTCCAAACCAAGACCAAGACTTTTCAAAAGTTCACGATAAAAACTACGCTTGCTTTTTTTTACTCCCCAACCAAGACCTCGCCTCTTACCTCTAAGCTCTGCCATTGCTAAATTTTCCTCTATGGTCATTGAACCAGCAGTACCCATAAGGGGATCTTGAAATATTCTTCCCAAATATTTAGCTCTTTTATATTCTGGAAGAGTTGTAATATCCTCATCATCTATAATGATCTTGCCTTTATCAGGGATGTAAGTACCTGCAATCAGATTAAGCAAGGTTGTCTTACCTGCTCCATTACTTCCGATGATAGTAACAAATTCTCCTTTTGTTATCTCAAGGCTCAAATTATCTATTGCCCTTTTCTCATTAACAGTATTTCTATTGAAAACCTTTTCAACATTCTTTATCTTTATCATCCTTTTTTAGACACCCCTTAAATGAAGCTTCCCTTCCTTTTCTTTCCTTATAGCAGGCAATCCAAGAGCTATAATAACCATAAGGCCAGTTGCCATCTTTAAATCAGTAGGAGCAAGACCTAATCTTAAGCCAATTGAAATAAAGAGCCTATAGACCACTGAACCAGTAACAGCAGCAAAGGTGAGCCAACCAACAGATTTTTTACGGATCAATGCTTCCCCTATTATTATAGATGCAAGACCTGCAACGATCATCCCTATCCCCATACCAGCATCAGAAAAACCTTGATCCTGGGCAATAAGTGCACCTGATAAGGCTATTAAGGCATTTGAAATACCTAAACCTAAAACTGTTATCCTGTCAGTATTAACACCTAAAGTAATGATCATCTGCTCATTATCACCTGTTGCTCTCATAGCCATTCCAATTTGAGTCCGAAAGAATAGATCAAGTATTATTTTTGATGCAAAAGTAACCAAAAAGAAGAAAATAATGATAGGTATATATCTTGATATTTGCATCTCCTCAAAAGGGGTAAAGATAGTCTTTACAGTAAGCAAAGGGATATTAGCCCTACCCATTACCCTTAGGTTTACCGAGTAAAGAATCGTCATCACCAAAATGCCAGCAAGCAAACTATTTATCTTTAGTTTTGTATTCAAAAAACCAGTAGCCGTACCAGCTAAAAAGCCACAAATAATAGCCATGATTATTCCTACAAGAGGATGATAACCAGCGATGATAAGCCTTGCTGCTACCGCGCCACCCAAGGCAAAACTGCCATCAACAGTTAAGTCAGGAAAAGCTAAGATCCTAAAGGATACCAATATCCCGAGGGCTACCAAAGCATAAGCAAAACCCTGTTCAAGAGATATTGGAATAACACTTAATAATTGAGATAGAATCCCCATTTTTAACTTTATAGGAATATTTTTAGCCCCGATTTACGGGGCTAAAAACTTATTTGTATATCTTCGCTGCCTGTTTGATAAATTTTTGTGCTATCTTTACGTCCTGTTTTTTTGCATTTACCAAACTTAAGTGAAGATTAAGTTTCTCTGCATATCCAGAAGGAATTTCCCCTGGTTTTTTACCTTTAAGGATCATGGCAGCCTTTTTCCCTGCCGCATATCCCACATCATAATAGTTAAAACCTAAAGCAGCAATAGCTCCCCTTGAAACACTATCAACATCTCCAGCAAAAAGAGGAATTTTATTTTGATTGCAAACCTTTGCTATTGCCTCAAATCCTGATACTGCGGTATTATCTGAAGTAATATAAATTGCGTCCACCTTCCCTACCAAAGATTGTGCAGCTTGATACAACTCACTACTTGAAGAAACTGTTACCTCCACCAGCTTTCTATTGAATTTTTTCATTGCTGCTTTAGTCTTTTTGATATTAACCAGAGAGTTGGCATCACCTGCATTATATATAGTTCCCCATTTCTTTGCCTTTGGTAACATCTCAACATAAAGTTTGATCTGTTTTTCAATCGGCCATGCATCAGAAACCCCTGTTACATTTGTTCCAGATGGTCCCATAGTTGGAACCAAACCAGCATCAACAGGATCAGTAACCGAAGAGTATACAACAGGGATCTTTTTTGCTACCTTCACAACAGCCTGAGCCGTTGGAGTAGCTATTGCATGAATAAGGTCAACCTTTTCATCAACAAACTTCCTTGCAATGGTTTGTGCATTTGTCATATCCCCTTGTGCATTCTGACGATCATATACAACATTTTTCCCTTCAATAAATCCAGCATCCTTAAGAGCTGCTTCAAATCCTTTTTCATCTGCATTAAGTGCAGGATGTGAAACTATTTGAGTTACTCCTATCCTTATCATTTTGGCAAAAATCGTCCCGCCAAATCCTAAGGACACAATAAAAATTGAAAGAACAAGAATTAAACATAGCTTCTTCATCTTTTCCCTCCCATTTAAAAGATAAAAGGTTAAAAAGCATATAATGTTTAAGAGAAGATCTTTTTTGATAAATTATCTATATATCAACTCTTCAACTGACTTATAAGCAGACTCAGTAGGTGTAATATTTTTATCCTTTGCCCTTTTTAGATTTTCTCTTGTTTTGATCGTACAGATTCTTTCTATCTTTGGAATAATATGAGACAGGGAAGCATTTTCCTGATTTTCATACTCCTCCCACCCAGCAAGAACTCCTCCTACATTATGCCACCATGCTACCTGAAAGAGTATCCCATGTTTATCCAAAATTTTTGCGAGCCTGTATTCTTCCTCTTGAGAGCTTGCTCTAAGCTGATTATTTGCCCCTCCCATGATGATCTTAAACTTCATCTTTGGTATTCTATCCTCTGTTATAATACCACCAATAGCACAAGGAGAAAATATATCAGCATCAACAAAAAAGATTTCATCTGATTTCACTGGTTTAATCTGATTGTTAGGGTATTTATCGATCAGCTTTTTAACAACATTATCATCTATATCAGCAACAAAAAGATAAGCTCCCTCCTTTAAATAATGCTCTGCTAAAGTGAAACCAACTGCACCTAAACCCTGAACCGCAATCTTCTTATCTTTTAAGGAATCAGTACCAAAGAGAAATTTAGATGCCTCTTTTACAGCAAGATATACACCATAAGCTGTGGGTGTTCCTGTTGGACCTATGCCTTTTATGCCACCTGCTATATTTAGTGTAAATCTTTCTTTTATTGCATCAGCAAGCTCTGGAGGATATCCCATATCAGGCCCGGTGAAGGAATGACTTCTATCAATTGCATATGCAAGAAAACCCAGCTCCTCCATATCATCAAGATCAACAGGAGCAGACTGTACAACGATCTTACTCCCTCCATAAGGGATTTCAGCAGCAGCATTTTTAAAACTCATCCCTCTTGCTAAATTGAGCCCATCAATGATGATTTCATACTCATCCTCATCTAAATCATGTCTGCGAATACCGCCAGAACGAACAGCATGTCTTCTGTTATTTATACCAAGGGTGTTATTATGCATATTGCTTATAAACCTGATATCCTTTTTCTTAAAATAAAAACAATCGATACCAAAATGTTTTCCTTTTCGTAATAACTCTATAATTGAGTTTAAATAATCAAGCAAGCCATATTTTTCAAAAAGCTTTCTTGTTTTAGTATCATCCAAACAGATTAGATTAGAGGTTAAAATGGTTTCCATGTAAAACTTTTCATTATAATCTTCCCATTTAATATCATCATCCCATTCTTTTAAAGCTAATAAATAACTTTTATCACTTTTGTAATCATAATTGATCTTTAAGGTTGTTAATCCCTCTTCAATTATTGGTGTAAATAGACTTCTTTCCATTCCACTCTCCTTTTAATGATACTCAAAAGCAATTATTATTATACAAACTATTAATTATATATCAAGGATTTTTTGAAAAAATGATCTTTACGATTTTTGAGAGATCTTTAAAAAGATATAATTTGCCAAAATTTTTGAATTAATTATTCTACTAAAAAGTAGTAGGGACAATTCATGAATTGCCCCTACATTATCCATTGATAATTGTCAAATATAAAATCAGCTCATGTTATCTACTATATCTCCCCATCAACTGACCTTCTGCCAAGATATGATCCTTTATTGCCTTTAACAGTTGAGATTTTGTAATGCCAGGGTCTAAATTAATCTTAGTATCTAACGCATAGATCTTAAAATAGTATCTATGAGTACCACCTGGAGGACATGGTCCACCATAACCGATTTTTCTAAAATCATTTGTCCCTTGTTTTGCTTTCATTTCAAGCACTTCCTTAGGTGGTATATTCTCTGGCAGTTCATTTACAGTTGCTGGTATATTAAAGATAACCCAGTGAACCCATGTACCCATTGGCGCATCAGGATCATCACAAATGATAGCAAAAGTTTTTGTGCCTTCTATAAAAGAAGACCACCTCAAGGGAGGAGATATATCTTCACCATCACAGGTATACTTCTTTGGTATCATCCCCCCATCCTCAAATGCATCACTTTTGATTTCAATTCTCATTTTCTTTGCTCCTATTGGTTTTGCATTAGTGAAATTTTTGCCTTGAAAAGAAAATAGTAAAAAGAAGAGGATTAATAAAAAACAAATTTTTTTAAACAACATTGAATCCCCCTTTTTATATTAA
>JAFDIG010000053.1 GCA_019308145.1 Deltaproteobacteria bacterium
AAGAGGTATCACTAACAGGAAAATCAGAAGTTTCTTTAATCTTTATAGATTGAAATATTTGGATAAAAAATTAAACGAGTAAGAAATATGAAGGATAGAAAGGGGTGAAAATAATCTTTATTTTGAAACTTTTCCAGAATAAATACAAGCTAACTTTTTATCTCTTCCGACATAATTGTCGATATTAAGTTTTAAATTTTTTTAAAACCTCAATAAAGTTTATATAAATTTTTTTAAAATTCTCATAGTGTGATATAATTTAGAATGACTTATAATTAGGCATAGTTTTTGCTTTAATCATTATCTTGCAATAAAAAATTTTAGTAATTATATTATTTATAATTATATTATAAAAAAAGCTCGGAATACCGAGCACTTTTATTTTGGTGCCTAGGGCCGGAATCGAACCGGCACGGTGCAAAGCACCGAGGGATTTTAAGTCCCTTGCGTCTACCAATTCCGCCACCCAGGCAACATTTAAAAATATATACCATTAAAAAAATTAACACCTTATTCTTTTTTTGTCAAGATTTATCTTAAATGTTTAAAGGAGGACGAGCTATGAAAAGAATCAAGAAAATCTCTTATCTACTAATTGCATTTCTCTTGCTATTTCTTGCGACCAACACAATGTTTCTTCCTAAAGTCTATGCAAGTGATTCTAAAGAAGAATTGGCGACTATCTTTGTAGATTTAGCTAAAAAGCTTAAACCTACGGTAGTTAATATTAGCACAACCAAGGTTATTAAACGCAGCCCTTTTTCTAAAAATTGGAGATCACCTTTTTCAGAGAAAGATCCTTTTTGGGAGTTTTTTAATAAATTCTTTGAAAATGCCCCAAAAGAGTATAAACAAAGAGGGCTTGGATCTGGTTTTATTTGGGATAAAGATGGATATGTTGTTACAAATAATCATGTGGTTGAAGGCGCAACAAGTATTACAGTGAAACTTTCTAATGGAAAGAAGTATCCTGCAAAAATTGTTGGGAGAGATGAAAATACAGATATTGCCCTTTTAAAGATAAAAATCAAAAATGATATCCCAGCTGTAACCTTAGGAGATTCTGATAAACTCCAGGTTGGTGAATGGGTTATGGCAATAGGAAATCCTTTTGGTTTAGAACAAACAGTAACTGTTGGAATTGTAAGTGCTAAAGGCAGGGTAATTGGATCAGGCCCATATGACAATTATATACAAACCGATGCATCAATAAATCCTGGAAATAGTGGAGGACCTCTTTTTGATATCCATGGTAGAGTAGTAGGTATAAATACTGCTATCGTAGCAGGAGGAACAGGGATTGGGTTTGCCATACCAGTAAATCTTGCTAAAAAGGTGATTTATCAGTTAAAAACAAAAGGTAAAGTAACCAGAGGTTGGTTAGGTGTAATGATTCAAGATTTTAATGAGGATTTAAAACAATCTTTTAATTATAAAAGGGATTATGGAGTATTGGTTGCAGATGTATTAGCTGGCGAACCTGCTAAAAAAGCAGGAATAAAAAGAGGTGATGTTATCTTAGAGATCAATGGACAAAAAGTAAAAAATAGCAGGGATCTACTTGATAAGGTTGCTGATTTAAAAGTGGGCAAAAAGGCAGAGGTTAAAGTTTGGAGAAACGGAAAGGAGAAAGTCTTTACTGTTAAGGTTGGAGAAAGACCGGGGGAGAAAAGGATTGCGCTTAAAGAAAAGCCAGAGAAAAAACTTGGATTAACTATAAGGAATATCACACCTGAAATTGCTAAAACATTAGGGTTGACAGTCAAGAAGGGGGTATTAGTTGTTGAGGTTGAGCCAGGAAGTGCAGCATACGATGCAGGATTAATGTCTCGCGATGTAATACTTGAGGTAAACAGGAAAAAGGTAAAAAATGTGGATGAATTTTTGGATATCATCAACTCACTAAAAGAGGGTGATAAAGCTTTGCTTTTGGTGCTAAGAAATAAAGATACATTCTTTACAACCTTAACTATCTCAAGCTCTTAAAAATATATATATGCTCATCCCATTTAATGGGGTGGGCATCTTTTCTATAAAAAAATATAATGAAAATTTTAGTATTTCCAAATGATTCTATAATTAGCTATTACAATAAAGGAGAGATCAAAAAGAGATATTTTAATCCTGGCAACTTATTTGACGAGGTTCATATTATTTCATTTAATAATGAAGAAATCCCTGCTAATAAGGTAGCTGATTTAGCTGGTAAAGGAAAATTATTTATTCACACACTTGGCAAGCCAAAGCTATCTCGTTTACCGACGATCCTTAAAAAACTAAAAACATTAACTTATCATATCGCTCCCTCATTAATTCGTTGCTATAACCCTCATTTTATGGGAGCAATGGGGATATATTGCTCTAAAGGGAAAATACCAGTAGTTATCTCTATTCATACTGATTACAGCAGGATCAGAAGATTTAAAATACTTAAATTAGAATATCTTCCAAGATTTTTTAGGTCACTCATTGAACTTTTATTTTTTGAACCTTATGTTTATAGAAATGCCAACCATTTTATATCTGTATATCCTTTTGCAACACAATATATAAAAAAGAAGGTAAAAGATAATAAGATAAGTATAATTTATAATAGAGTTTATCTTAAAGATTATGAAAATCCGACAATACCAAATTTTTTAGTAAACAAAAAAAGAAAAATAATAATAAGTGTGAGCAGACATATAACTGGTAAAAATCCAGAATTGTTAATAAGAGCTATAAAAAATCTTGATGTTGATCTTTTATTGATTGGGGAAGGTCCTTTGACTAATAAACTCAAAAAATTAACAGATGAGTTAAAGTTATCTAAACGTGTAAGATTTATTCCTAAAGTCATGAACAGAGATCTACCAGGATATTATTTAGGAAGTGATATTTTTGCTTTATCTAACCATTATCCTGGAGTTGCTATCTCTGTCCTTGAGGCTATGGCAGCATCTCTTCCTTTGGTCTTATCAAAGCCTTTTTTTGAACCTTCTTATGAAATTTGTAAAGATATAGCTATAATAGTGGATCCATCCCCTAAAGGATTTGAAGAAGCTTTTTCCCTTTTATTAAAAAATCCTAATTTAAGGCATGAATTAGGAAGGAAAGGTAAAGAAAGAATGAAAATCTATGATGGTGAAATTATGGAAAAAAAAGAGGTAGAACTTTATTTATCTATTTTAAAGAGCTCTCAAAGGGAGATCCCTGTTAGAAAAAGATTGACAAAAAGGTAAAAAAATGGCTAATAAACAATCATCATAACAAAAGGAGGTTTCATTTGGCTAAAAGGATTATTAAAAAAAAGGAGATACCAGAGCCAGTTCCCAGTTTCCAAGAAAGGTTTACTAAGTGGGTAAAAAAGAATTTAAAAGCCATTGGTATTGTATCAGGAATTATATTAATTATTACAGCTATAATTTTAATCTTTCTAATACATTCAAAAAATTTGGAAAGGTAAAAGGAGAGAAAAAGAAACTAAAAGAGGTTTTAAAAGATTTAGAAGATATAGAAAAACGGTATAAAAGAACTGATCATGGCAAAAAAGCATTACTTTATATAGGTCACATATATTATCATTTAAAAGATTATGACAATGCAATCAAATTTTATAGAAGATTCTTAAAAAAAACCAAAAAAGATGATCTTTTAAAAATCATGGCTTTAAATGGTTTAGGGTATGCTAATGAAGAAAAAGCGGATTTTAAAGAAGCGATCAAATGGTATTCCAAGATCTTAAATATTAATAATCGATTCTTTCAACCTTATGCTCACCTTAATATGGCACGTTGCTTTGAAAAATTAAAAAATATACCTGAAGCTATTAAAAATTATAGGGAATTTTTAAAAGAAAACCCTGATTCAGAGCGTTCGTTACAGGTAAAATATAAAGTTAAGGTGTTAGAAGAGATGAGTGTTTCAAAAAAGTAAATTCTTTTAAGGAGATTCTTTTTTCAATTAAAAGTATTAATATACGCTAATTTCTTTAAAGTTTTTTATTCCATAAAAAGTACAGCTTTCCCTGATAACATTATTTGAAATAAAAAGGCGAGTTTATCTCGCCTTTTTTGGGTTTTTTACAAATAGAATCTGAATATATTTTAGGGGTAAAGCCCTCTAAGTTTAGATGCTTTAGCAACTCTACCAATAGCTAAAATATAAGCTGCTGTACGCATATTAACCTTTTTTTCCTCAGAAATAGTATATACCTCTTTAAAACTTCTTGTAAGAATATTTTCAAGGCGGTTAGCAACTTCTTCTTCACTCCAGAGTAGTTCCTGAAGATTTTGTACCCATTCAAAATAGGATACAATAACTCCACCTGCATTAGCTAAAATATCTGGCACGACAAATTTCCCAGCCTCATAAAGGATTTCGTCTGCTTCAGGGGTTGTTGGCCCATTTGCTCCTTCCACTATGAGTTTTGCCTTTATATTATTTGCATTTTCCTTAGTAATTTGACTTTCTAAAGCAGCAGGTACCAAGATATCGCAATCCAGCTCAAGAAGTTCCTTATTGCTTATTGGTTCACTTTTTGTTACCTTATCCGAAAGTAAACAAAAATATTTGGTTTTACAATCTAAAGCTGCTTTAATATCAAGTCCATCTTGGTTATAAAGTCCCCCTTTAGAATCACTTATTGCTATTATTTTTGCCCCCAAACGTTCAAAATAGATAGCGGCAATACCACCAACATTTCCACATCCTTGAATAGCTACTTTAGCTCCTTCTAAAGGAATACCAAGTTGTTTGCAAGCATTTTGTGTTGATATTACTACTCCTTTTCCGGTAGCCTCAAACCTTCCTAATGAGCCGCCTAATTCTAAAGGTTTACCAGTAACAACACCAGGAACTGCGTACCCTTTAAATATACTATAAGTATCCATAATCCAAGCCATTACTTGAGGATTTGTATAAACATCTGGAGCTGGTATATCTACTTCAGGACCTATTAGCATTGATATTTCCCAAGTAAAACGTCTTGTCATTCTTTCTATCTCACTTTTAGACATCTTTTTTGGATCACATGCTATACCACCTTTTGCACCTCCAAAAGGAATATTAGCAACAGCACTTTTCCATGTCATCCACATTGCTAAAGCTCTTACCTCATCTATATCAACATCTGGATGATATCTTATTCCACCTTTAAAAGGCCCTCTTGTATCATTGTGTTGTATTCTATAGCCAGTAAACATCTTTATTGAACCATCATCCATTTTTACTGGAAAATGAACTGTAAGTTCTCGTCTTGTAGTTTTGAATTTTTCAAGAATACCTGGATCTACATCTAAGTAAGGCTTCACAATATCTACTTGTCTTTGAGCTATCTCAAACGGGTTTATACCCTTTCCTTCTTTTTGCATAAAACCTCCTTCACTAACTTTTTTGTGATAATAGTTTTTTAAAGAAATAATTGTCAATAAGTTTTTTTAATTTAATTAAAAATTGCTAAATTTTCAATTAATCCTATAGCCATTAGCCATCTCTACAGATGTGTGTTTGTTATTTTTTTGACATACTAATAAAAGTATGATAATAAATAAAATAACAGAAATTTTCCCAACAGTCAAATTGATAATTAATTAAATGAAAAATGGACCTAAATATATAGCAATAGAAGGCCCCATAGGTGTAGGGAAAACAACTTTAGCTAAACTTTTGGCTAAACATTTTGATGGCAGGCTTGTTCTTGAAAAAGCAGAAGAAAATCCTTTTCTTGAAAGATTTTATAGGGATAGGAAAAAATATGCTTTTCAAACTCAATTATATTTTCTGCTTAGTCGGTATAAACAACAACAAGAGTTAAGACAATTTTATCTTTTTTCAAAGGTTACTATTACAGATTATACCTTTTTAAAAGATAAAATTTTTGCGCATTTAAATTTAGATGGTGATGAATTATCCTTATATGAACAAATTTATTCATTGCTTAATAAAAGAGTAATTGTCCCTGATCTGGTCATTTATCTCAGGGCAAGAACAGATGTTCTGCTCAAGAGGATAAGAGAAAGGGGCATAAAATATGAAAAGGAGATTTCTCAAAAATATTTAAAAGAGCTTTTAGAAGTATACAATAATACCTTTTTTCATTATAGTAGTTCCCCTTTACTTGTAGTTGAGACAAGCGAAATAGATTTTGTAAAAAATGAATCAGATTTAAATGATCTTGTTAAAGAGATTAGGGGAATGAAAAAAGGGACATGGTATTTTGTACCGCTTGGATCCAAGTAATTTGGACTGAGACGGAAGAGCTTATTAAGTTAAAAATAAAAAATAAGGTATAAAACAAAAAAGCCTTCTGGTCTTAGTCGGAAGGCTTTTTTTTGTTAAAAATATAAAAAATTAATAAAGAGGTCTAAAATGGAGATTATAAAGAATGTAAAGGAGATGCAAAAAAAAGCATCGCAAGCAAAAAAGCAAGGCAAAAAGATCTGCTTTGTTCCAACAATGGGTTTTTTTCACGAAGGGCATATAACGCTTATGAGAGAAGGGAGAAAGTTGGCTGATATTCTTGCTATCTCTATATTTGTAAACCCAACCCAATTTTCCCAAGGAGAGGATCTTGATGTTTATCCTAGGGATCTTAAAGGAGATATAGAAAAAATAAAGGATATTGGAGTTGATTGGGTTTTTGCACCTTCTGCTTCAGAGATGTATCCCGAAGGGTTTCAGAGCTATGTCATTGTTGAGAAAGTAACTCGTAATCTATGTGGCAAATTCAGACCAGGTCATTTCAGAGGTGTTGCTACTATTTGCTTGAAGCTATTTAATATCATAAAACCTGATTTAGCAGTTTTTGGTGAGAAGGATTTTCAACAGCTTGTAACAATAAAACAGATGGTCAAGGATTTAAATTTGGATCTTAAGGTAATTGGTATTCCTACTGTAAGAGAAAAAGATGGACTTGCTATGAGTTCTCGCAATATTTATCTTACTCCTAATGAGAGGAAAAAGGCTTTAGCTATTTTTCGTTCTCTTAAAGAAGCTAATGAAATGTTTAAAAAAGGTGAAAGAAAAGCTATACCTATAATAAAACATGTAAGGGAAATCCTTGAAAAAGAAAATGGAATCTCAATAGATTATGTCCAGATATGTGATATTAACACTATAGAAGATATAGACAAAATCGATAAGAAAGCGCTTTTAGCAGTGGCAGTAAGAATTGGTTCAGCTCGTTTAATTGATAATATTATTTTAGGGAGAGATTAAAAATGTATAAAATTATGTTAAAATCTAAAATCCACAGAGCAAAGGTTACCGATTCTGACCTTGATTATGAAGGAAGTATTACCATAGATCGCACTTTGATGGACGCAGCCAATCTTGTTGAGTTTGAGAAGGTTGATGTATATAATATTACCAATGGAAACCGTTTTTCTACCTATGTTTTAGAAGGCGAAAGGGATTCTGGCGTTATATGTTTAAATGGTGCTGCTGCGCATATGGTTTCAAAGGGTGATTTAGTAATAATAGCATGTTATGCTCTTTATTCTGCTGAAGAGTTAAAGGATCACAAGCCTAAATTAGTTTTTGTGGATGAAAAAAATAGGATAAAAAATAATAAAAAATTATAATTAAAAAGATAAATAAGACTTTCCCATTTTTGTCTTAAGTATAGAAAGCTTGTTTTAAACTTTTATTAATTTGCATGGGGTAATATTTTATAATTAGTCCGTGCTAAAAATAGATTAATTATGTTCAGGCCGACAAAATTTACCTGAAAATAAAAGGAAATTTTCTTCTTTTATATAACTTTAATGATCATAATTTATTATTTTTGTAGTTTTACCAAGTCTTAACACAAATTTTTTTAGTTTTAATTAGTTCATGCTTCATTTTTTAATGAACTCTCTCAATATAAAATTTTTTTAAAGTGTCTTTCCATAAAAAATTCTTGACAAGCAACTCTTTTTATCTTTAAATCATAAATAAAGTGAGTTTCTTATAACTTTTATTCTATTAACTTAATTGAGTTATATTTAAAGTTATTGTAATATTAATAAAAACAGATAACAGAATGTTGATTCATTTATAAAAGTTAAAAGAATTTCTTTTTTTATACCTACCACTTGCAGAAGATAAAAAATTATTAGATTCATGAATTTCAATATTCTCAAAAAGTTCGATTTTATTTATAACCCATCAAAAAGAGAAAAAAATAATAGTTTATTAATCAAAAAAGCTTTAATATTAGATAAGATAGCAATATCTTATATTATTCTATAAATATTAAAGATTAAAATTTTTAAAAGATTTCTATACCGTTTCTTTATCATAATCAGAAAGGTTATCATTCTGGTAGTATTTATGCTATTTTTACGAAAGGAGGTGGTATTTAGTAGTAAAAGCTTAGATTTCATAGATAAATTTAATGATAATATATTTTGAAAGGGGGTGAAATAATTTATTAATATCAACTTATAAGTATATCAGGAGGTGTAAAATGAAGAAAAGGGATTTTTTAAATGTTGTTAAAAATATTTTTATCTTAATAATAATACCAGCATTGTTGTTCGGCATAATCTCTTCAGAAGTATTGGCAAAAAGCAAACCAATAAAATTAAGTTATGCAAACTTCCCTCCTGCTCCTACTTTTCCATGCGTTCAAATGGAAAGATGGAAAAAAGTAGTTGAAAAACGTACCAACGGAAAGGTAAAGGTTGAAACCTATCCGGGAGGTACCTTGCTTGGTGCAAAGAATATGTTTGATGGCGTTGTTACTGGCATGGCAGATATCGGCTGTTTATGTCTTCCATATCAACCAGGACGTTTTCCTTTGCTTTCAGTTGTAGATTTGCCTATTGGTTTTCCTAATGCTACAGTAGCAAGCCTTGTTTTATGGGATCTTTATACAAAATATAAACCAAAATCTTTTGCAAAAGTAAAAGTTTTGACTATGTTTACATGTCCTCCAGCAAATATTATGTGCAAAAAACCTGTGCGTAGCTTAAAGGATCTAAAAGGTTTGGAGTTAAGAAGTACTGGTGCTGGTGCCAAAGTGTTGAGTTTACTTGGTGCAACCCCTGTAGCAATGCCTATGTCTGAAACACCTGAAGCATTGCAAAAAGGCGTGGTCAAAGGTATTTTCTCTTCCCTTGAAATTCTTAAGGATTTTAATTTTGCTTCGCTTTGCCGTTATGAAACTGTCTGTAATCTTCAGACAGCCTCCTTTGCAGTTGTTATGAATCTTAATAAATGGAAATCTTTGCCAAAAGATGTGCAAAAAGTTATAAACGATTTAAGGAGGGAACAGGCGCTTTGGACAGGAAAATATGTTGATAAACACGTTAACGAGTCTATTGCATGGTCAAAGAAGAAATATAATATAGAAGTGATTCACTTTTCTAATGCTGATGTGGCTAAAATGCATAAGCTTCTTAAACCATTAACTTATAAATATCTAAAAGATGCAAAGGATAAAGGTGTTCCAGGTCAGGCAGCTTTAAATGACCTATATAAGCTTAAAGCTAAATATCTAAAAAAATATGCTAAATAAGATTGCTTGTTAAAGAGGGGTCTTCGTGACCCCTCCATTAATATTGATCGTTATAGAGGTTTCTCCTTTTTTAGAAGGAGGGATTTCTTTTTAGGAAGGGGGGTTTGATGAGCTGGCTAATTAAGGTTACAAATATTTTAAACCGATTTGTTGTACTTATAGCTGGAATCTCTTTAGTAGGAATGATGTTTTTAGCTTGTTTAAACATGTTATTAAGAAGCATATGGATTCCTCTTAAAGGTACTTTTGAACTTATGGGCTTTTTAGGTGCTATTGTTACAGCCTTTGCTTTAGGATATACTCAAATTAAGCGCGCTAATATTGCTGTTGATATATTAGTGATTAGATTTTCAACAAAGAAGAAAAAGATCGTTGACTCTATTAATTATATTATAAATGCAATATTTTTTGGTCTTATTGCATGGCAAACAGCTTTATGGGCTACTACGCTCGTAAAAACTTCTGAAGTTTCAGAAACGTTAAGGATTATTTATTATCCATTTACTTATGGGGTTGCATTAGGTGCTGGGGTTCTTTCATTAATTCTTTTTATTGATTTCATAGAAACATTGAGTTCAAAAATAGGAGGTGAAAAATGAGTCTATCGCTAATTGGTATACTTGGAATCCTAATTCTTCTTGCTGTTCTCTTCTTTTTAGGAATGCCAGTAGGGTTTGCCATGGCAGTGGTTGGTTTTTTAGGTGTTTGCTATGTAATTTCACTAAAGGCAGCTCTTGGTATGCTTGGCACTGATATTTGGCGAATTTTTTCATCATATGGCTTAACTGTTATACCTTTATTTATTTTTATGGGTGAAATTAGTTTTTATTCGGGGGTAAATGAAAGGCTTTATAATACAACTTATAAATGGATGGGACAAATAAGAGGTGGTATTGCAATGGCAACGGTTTTGGCATGCACAGGTTTTTCTGCAATTTGTGGCTCTAATACTGCTACTGCTGCTACTATGAGTACAGTTGCACTCCCAGAGATGAAAAAATATAATTATGAACCTGTTTTAAGTACTGGTTCTATTGCTTGTGGTTCAACTCTTGGAGTAGTTATTCCTCCAAGCGTTGTACTTATTATTATTGGATTAGAGACAGGTCAATCCATTGCAAGGCTTTTTTATGGGGGAGTATTACCAGGAATTATTTTAGCTCTTCTTTTCATGTTAACTATTTATATCCTTTGTCGCCTTAATCCAGGCTGGGGACCTGCTGGACCAAAAACAACTATTAAAGAAAAGATCTTTGCTCTTCCTGGTTCAATAGAGATGTTAATTCTGTTTGGCCTTGTTATGGGTGGTCTGTATAGAGGTTATTTTACACCTACTGAAGCTGGGGCAGCTGGGTCTTTTTTTGCTCTTCTTATTAGCATAGTAAGAAGGAAACTTAGCTGGAAAGGCTTCATTAATTCTGTACTGGATACGTTACGTATCTCATGTATGATTTTGATTATTGTAACTGGCGCTGTTATTTTTGGTAGATTTTTAACAGTAACCAGGCTACCATATGAGGCAGCTATCTGGGCTTCTTCTCTTCCTATACCCAGATATATTATCTTAGCAATAGTTTTGTTTATTTATATTATTGGCGGTGCTGTCATGGATGCTCTTGCTTTATTGTTGATTACCATTCCTGTCTTTTTCCCTATGGCTATCAAATTGGGTTATGAACCATTATGGTTTGGGGTAATAATAACAGTTATTACAACAATGGGTGCCGTAACCCCGCCAGTTGGTGTAAATACATATGTAGTGGCAGGGATGGCTAAGGATATACCTCTTGAAAAGGTTTTTAAAGGGGTTACTTTCTTTTTGCCATCTTATATAATTTGTGTAATACTTTTAACCATATTCCCTAAGATAATTACTTATTTGCCAAGTTTTGTAAAATAAAGATGGAATTATCTAAATTTTCTTATATTATAAGATATTAGATTTTTTGACACTAATTATTCTATTCTTATCCGTGCATCACTAACTACTGTTGAGGATGAAGATGTAAAGATAGGGTTAAGATCTATTTCCTTTATTTCAGGAAAATTGATCACAAGGTTTGAAACCTTTATAAGAATATTCTTTAATGTTTTAAGATCGCCTTTTATCCCTCTATATCCTTTTAATATATTATATCCTTTTATTTCTTTAATCATCTCCTCTGCATCAATCTCGTTTATAGGGATTAATCTAAAAGAGACATCATTAAGGATTTCAACAAAAATTCCTCCTGTTCCAAACATGATAACATGACCAAATTGAGGGTCATCTATAACCCCTATAATGCATTCAATTCCATAAACCATTTTTTCTATTATAACCCCTTCTACTTTTATTGGGAATTCGCTTTTTTTCGCTGTTTCCATAAATTTATTATAAGTATCTTCTACCTCTTTTTGGCTTTTTAAATTTAAAACAACACTCCTCGCATCTGTTTTGTGAATAAGGTCATAAGAGTTTATCTTCATTGCAACAGGAAAACCCAATTCAAAAGAGCATTTTATTGCCTCATCCTTTGATTTTGCTGTTTTTGTTTCAACAACTGGGATGCCCCATGCTGCTAAAACCGATTTTGCCTCTGGGTTAAGAAGAATTTTTCTTCTTTTGTTTTTTACTAAATTAAAGATTTCCCTTATTTCCATTTATTTCCTTTATCTTTTTTTGGCTGAACTCCACACATTTTTAATGATTATCTGATACCTTTATGACTAAAACAACTTTAAAGTAAAAAAGCGAAGAAAAGATATTTGATATTTTCCCCAATTTTTTATCAATCCTTGCTCAATGTTTCTTTCATAAAACAAACAGAAATAAAAGCAATTATAGCAGCTAATAAGCATAATCCAAAAGATTTATGATATGCCCCCACAGGATAAATACCACCTATTTTCCCTACTTTATCCATTATATAACCCATAATAGGTGGAAAGATCGCTCCACCGGCAAAAGGAAAGATATTTACAGTACCAGTAGATGTTCCTGCGATCTCTTTTGGAAAAAGCTCTTTATTAGCAGTAAAAGCAACTATAACAATAGCACTTCCAAATATCCCTATTGAGAATGTGATAATATATAAAAGCGGCTGATTTAATTTGTCAGTCCAAACAGTCAGGATAATCCAGACAATAAGATAAAGGAAAGCGCTTCCAATCATTACAGGTTTCCTAGCAGAAAAGATTTTATCAGAAAGCCATCCTAAAAAAGGACTACCTACAATCATTCCGACCGCAATCATCATCAATATATTTCCTGCCATTGCTTTACTCATTTTGTATGTTTGCATAAGGAAAGGACCACCCCATAATCCCCCGAATCCTATAACAGTGCCATAAGAAAAGAAAAACCAGATAGCTAAAGGCCAAAAATGTTTATTAGATAAAACTATCTTCATTCCTTGCCATAGCCCTATTTCCTTTTCTTCTTTTTCAGGATGAATCTTTTTTTCTGCAAGAGTTGGCAGTCCCATATCTTTTGGACTATTACGAACAAAAATCCAGGTTAGTACTGCCATTATAAGGGTGATAATTCCAATAAGAACAAATGAGCCTCTCCAACCTATCCATGTGGTTAATAAAGCTAAAGGGGTTGCGGCAGAAAGCCACCCAATGCCTCCCATAGCCATTAATATACCTGTCATGGTAGCAAATTCAGTTATTCTAAACCATTCGGCAAGGATCTTCATCGTTGGCACAAAAAGGGCAGCAACGCCTAACCCAACCAAAACTCTCGCAAAGATAGCAATAGAAATATTTGGTGAAAGACCAAATAAGACTGCTCCAACAAACGCTATCAAAAGAAAGAGGGTTACAGTTTTCCTTGGACCTAAAGAATCAGAAAGCAAACCTACTGGAATTTGCATGATGGCATAAGGGTAAAAATAGGCAGAAGCAAGAATCCCTAAAGTTGCTCCGCTAATGCCAAAAGTTTTTACCAGCTCTGGTGCAACTACTGCTGATGAAACACGATGAAAATAGACAAAGAGATAACCAACTGCTAATATCCAGAATATAACCCAACGATATCTTAAAACTTTTTTAATTTTTTCCTCTTCCATTTTTAACCTCTTTTTTGGATGATTTAAAGATTAGTTAAATTAAAGAAGTTTACTATTTAATATTTTCTATTTTATTTATTATATTATTTAAGGTCTCTTTTTCTTGATTAGATAAAGAAGATAAAAAAAGCATGTTAACTTCGTGATAGATCTTAGTAAGTTTTTCCCTAAGTTCTTCTGATTTTTTTGTTAAAAATATTTTGTATACCCTTCGATCGCTATGGTCTTTTTCTCTTCTGATAAGACCATCTTGTTCTAACCTATCTATAAGTCCTGTCATAGTAGCTTTGTCAACGCCAATTTTTTTGGCTAGTTCGCTAACTAATATTCCATCTTCTTCATAAAGAGCTGTTAAGAGAAAAAATTGCGTATGAGTTAATCCAA
>JAFDIG010000054.1 GCA_019308145.1 Deltaproteobacteria bacterium
ATCAATATCTAAATCAAACTCTTCGATTACTATATCCTGATCTTTTCTTATAATAGCTTCGGCAGCGCAAAGATGTTTCCATATATGGTGCCTTAAATGGGGGAGATAAAGACCGCCAAATATTCCGTGCCAATAAGCATCATTACATTGTGAGGCAAGGATTTCATCCTTAGCCTTGCTTGTTGGAGATGCCATCTTTGAAAGCATAACCATTTTTTTATGCATCCAGTTTGATTCAGGATATTTTACAAAGAAATTTCTCCAATGACCTCCTCTGATAAAAGGAGAATTTTTTACACCTTTTTTAGTAAGTTCATCTTTAAGTTTTTTAATATCAAGAGCTTTATCTGCTGGCAAAGCCCATTCCTCCATTTCTCTATAAGATGCAGAAGGAAGATAACATAGTCCTTTTGGTGGAAAGTTTTTGATAAATTCAGAAAAGGTTAACATTTCAAGCCAATCCAATGAAAGATTTTCAAGTTTATCTAAAAATCCTTTTAGCCAACCGTCTTCATAAACCCATTTTTTTGTACCAGGCCATCCACCGAATTTTTCACCATCATCCATATAGATGGCTAGAAACTCTCCTTCATCCATTATCTCTTTAAAATATTGCTCAAGCTCATCAGCCCATTTAAAAGGAATAAGGTATCTAAGATTTTCATCTATAGGGAAAATAGATATGGATAATCCATCTTCTTCTGTGAGAAAATATCCATGTAAATCCTTTTTTGAAAAACCACTTTCAAGAAAATGCCTATCATCAACAAGGATGTAAGATACGCCAGCTTTTATGAGATCAATAACAATATTACTCTCCCAAACCCTTTCTGTAAGCCACAAGCCTCTTGGGATTACACCCCATAATTTTATAATTAATTCTTTCATCCTTTCGATTTGTTCTACCCTGTCATATGAAGGTATACTTGTTAGCACTGGTTCATAGAGTCCGCCCATAAGTATTTCAAGCTGCCCTTTTTCGATCATTTTTCCTATAAGTTCTATAATATTTGTGTTATTTTTTTCAAACCACAGAAGAAGCGGACCACTTATATGGATACAGCATTTAAAAAAAGGCCTTTCTGATATTGCTTCAAGCAAAGGAAGATAGCATTGATAGGTTAGCTCTTTTATCACATGATCAAAATTCCCAAGCGGTTGATGATTATGGATCCCAAAGATAAATTTCATCCTTTTTTTCATTTCCCTATCCTTTCGTATATAATTATTGCTTGTGAAGGTGATGAAAGATTAGAAGATCTATTAATATTTTTCAACAATAATTTTCTCTTTTATTCATTTTAATTGGTTTAGACTGAAAGATGAAGTTTAAACTGATTAAAACTAAAAAGATTTTGTATTAAAAACCGTAGGGTTGGGTTTTAGACCCGACCATGTAGGGGTAATTCATACATTGCTCCTACTAATTTAAATTAAAAATTTTAGAAAATATTGATTAGGAGATCTCAAAGGCACATTAAAATTAACCAATTATGATAAATAAAGATTAAATAATAAATTTTCCTTTTATTTTTAGGCCGATAAAGCCAGTCCAAACTTAAATGGTCTATTTTTCATTATTAGTTAATTGAACTTTTTAAAAATTCTAACAAAATAATAAGGAAGGGAGATAAGAAAGGAAATTAAATACCTAAAAATGCTTCTTTAATATCTTTATTTTGAATTAAATCCTTTGAAGCTCCTTCCATAACTATCCTACCTGTTGCAAGAACATATCCATAATGAGAGTTATCAAGAGCTAACCGAACATCTTGTTCAACCATAAAGATTGTTGTGCCTTGGGCATTGATCTCTTTTACAATATCAACAAGAAGGTCAACCACAACAGGTGCAAGTCCTAATGACATTTCATCAATAAGCAAAACTTTAGGTTTGCCCATCAATCCTCTTGCTAAAGCTAACATCTGCTGTTCACCACCTGAAAGACTTCCTGCTTTCTGTTTCTTGCGCTCTTTTAATATTGGGAAAAGTTCATAAATTTTTTCCATATCCTTTTTAATCTCATCTGAATCCTGACGCCTAAAAGCACCCATTAGCAGATTTTCCTCAACATTCATATCAGAAAAAAGCCTTCTACCTTCCGGGACATGGACTATTCCCATATTTACAATTTCTTTTGTAGAAAGATTTGTTATATCTTTTCCGTTAAAGATAATCTTCCCATTATATGGATTTAGAAGACCTGATAAAGTTCTAAGCAAAGTGGTTTTCCCTGCTCCATTAGAGCCTACTAATGATACAATCCTTCCTTCATCAATTTTAAGATTTAGATCCCATAAAACCTGAACATCACCATAACCAACGTTTAGGTTTTTAACTTCTAAAAACATAAAAGGCTCCTATTTTGTTAATTCCTTATATCGCTTTCCAAGGTAAGCTTTTATAACATTTTCATCATTTAAAACTTCATCAGGTGAGCCATCAGCTATCTTTTGGCCATGATGCAAAACAAATATCCTGTCAGCTAATCCCTTAATAGCCTTCATAACATGTTCTATTACTAAAAGGGTTATTCCTCTATCTCTAATCTTTTTAATCGTCTCAATTGCCATATCGATCTCTTTAAAATTAAGCCCTGCCATTACCTCATCAAAAAGTATCACCTCTGGCTCCATTGCTAAAGCTTTAGCCATTTCCAATCTTTTTCTCAGTGCTACGGTTAAGCTATCAGCTGTTTTATTCATCCAATCTTTAAGTCCAACAAACTCCAATATCTCTTCAGCCTTTTCTATAGCCTGTTTAGCAGTTACCTCTTTACCTTTTGCACCAAACATGGCCCCTAAGGATGCATTTTCCTTAACAGTCATCCTGGGAAAAGGTTTAACTATTTGAAAGGTTCTACTTATTCCTAATCTTCCTACTTTAAATGATCTTAAACCTGTTATTTTTTTCCCTTTGAAAAAGACATCGCCTTCTGTCGGGGGATAAATACCAGTGATCATATTGACAAGTGTTGTCTTACCTGCACCATTAGGGCCTATAAGACCAAGAATCTCACCTTTTCTTAACTCAAAATTTACCTTTACTACAGCTGCTAAACCACCAAAATGTTTTGTGAGATTTTTTCCTTCTAAAACTACCATTTTTATATCCTATGTTTTCTTATATTTTCCATTAAATAAGCCATTCCAAATTTTTTTCTTCCTGTAACAATATCGATAATGCCTTGTGGTGTAAAGATAATGGCTAAAATTACTATAACCCCAAAGAAAAGGGTATGTATAACTAAAAAATAATTAGATAAAATCTGAGAAATTACCTCGATTGTAAAGGCTCCTAAAAGAGGCCCGAATATAGTTCCAATACCACCAAAGACCGCCATCACGATCATTTTTACTGTCGTTTGAACAGTGAAAACAGGTTCAGGTTTTAAAAATCCAAGTTGATAGGCATAGATACTTCCTGCCAGACCAGTAAAAAAGCCTGATAAAGCAAACGCCGTGGTTTTAAAAAGGGTAGTATTTATACCAACCGCATTAGCTGCATCTTCATCTTCCCTTATAGCAATTATGCCATACCCAAATTTTCTTCTAAGAATAAAGATAGTAGTAAGTATTATTCCTATAAGAGTAGCTAACATCATAAAATAGTAAAAATAGTATTGTCCTTTAACAGGGAGATTAAGCGTAGGCACATATATACCTGAATTTCCTTCGGTTATTTCCAAATTATCAACAAGTGCTTTTACTGCTTCAGCAACCCCTAATGTTGCAATAGCAAAATAATGTCCTCTTAACCTTAAGACAGGAAGCCCTATAAGGATTCCGAAGATAGCAGCGCCAATACCAGCAGCAGGAAATGCTAAGTAAAAAGGCATTCCCCCTTTTTCCATTAGTATTGCAGTTATATAAGCCCCTATCCCAAAAAATACTACATTACCAAAAGAGGCATAGCCGGTATACCCTCCTATTATATTCCAGGCGCTAGCCATAATCCCAAACATAAAAATGGTGGTTACAAATCTGATAATAAAATTATTGGAAAAGAATGGAAGGATAATAGCAATCAATAATAAAATAAGATATACTGAAATTTTTTTCATTTAATTATTCACTCCCTCCAAGTATACCTCTTGGTCTTATAATAAGAACAAGAACCAGAATAGAAAAGCTTATAAGATTTTCAAAACTCTGACCAAACCAATTGGTTCCTAATGCTTCAACAACACCTAATGTAAGTCCACCAATAATAGGACCTAACATTGTACCCAGGCCACCGATGATAACTACCACAAAGGATTTTAAGGTTAATACCCCTCCCATCATTGGATTTATAGGGAAAAGCAAAGACCACAATGTTCCTGCTGCCCCGGCTGCAGCCACACCAAAACCAAAGGTAAGTGAATAGGTTTTTGCTACATCTACGCCTGCTAATCTAGCAGCATCTAAATCCTGAGCAGTAGCTCTTATTGATCTTCCCAGCTTGGTTTTATTAAGGATAATGAAAAATATGGTTGTTATGATTATTGCTAAAATAAAAGCAAAAAGTCTCATAAAAGGAATGGTGGCAAGGCCTCCTAAACTAAAATTTGCGGCTCCATATGGTACCTGAACCTTCCTTACATCAGCAGTCCAGAGCACAAGGGCAAAGTTATTAATAAATATCTCAATACCAAATGCTAATATTAAAGTAATAAATATAACTGCTCTTATTACTAAGTTAATAATATATTTTTGTATAAAATAGCCAAGAAAAAACATGGAGGATATTGAGAAGACAAGAGAAAGTATAGGATCGAGCTTGAAATACTCAAAAAGCCAAAATGTACAAAATGCTCCAAGCATTATGAATGAGCCATGGGCGATATTAATAATATCCATGACTCCCCAAATAAGGGACATACCTAAAGCCATTAATGCATATAAGCCACCTTTTAATATACCATTTATAATAACTTGAAGAAGCACTTATCCCCCCTAAAATGTTAAATCAAAGGAGTGGGATTATTACTCCCACTCCTTATAAGAATCTTATTTCCTTTTCTTCCAAGGTGGTGCAGGATATATAGGTTTTCTTGACCCCTTAGGATATACTTGATAGATTTCACCGCCTTGAATTTGTAACGCAACGCTTGTCCCTTTTATCTGGCCATTTGGATTAAACTCTACATGACCATAAATGGTATCAAGAGATGTTTTGGCAATTGCATCTCTGACCTTTTCTGGATTTAAAGTATTTGCCCTTTGAATTGCATCCTTAAATACAGCTAAAACAGCAATACCAGAAGCATTATGATAATCTGGATCATATCCATATTTTTCTTTGAACATCTTTATGAACTCTTTTGTATCTTTAAATAGATAGCCTTTAAAATTCATCTGCAATGACCAACTAGCTACTCCAAACACATATTCTGCATCTTTACCTAAAGATTTCCTAAAATTTGCTTCAGAAGGGCCAACAGTTAAGGATATAAAAGGAAAATTCACATCTAATTCTTTTGCCTGATGGAGCAAGTTTATACCAGTTCCTAAATGGCTTCCAACTAATACAGCATCAGGTTTTATAGATTTTAATTTGGTTAACATAGTAGTAAAATCAGTATTTTCTGATGAATATTTTTCAAAATAAACTACTTTAAAACCAAGCTTTTCTGCTGTTTTTTTCGCACCTTTTCCAACCATAATATTGAATTTATCATCTGCATAAAGAATTGCAATAGTTTTTGGTTTTGGCTTGAAAGTGGTTAGCATTTCTATTGTGCTTTTGAAGTACTGCCCAGCAGCTGGCAATGTTCCAAATATATATTTATTTCCTCTACTGAAAATTTTACTAGATGCCCCTCCACCTTCTATCATGGGTATTTTATACCTTTGGGCAACCAGACTATTAGCTATTGTAATCCAACTGGTATAAGGCCCTAACAAGAGATCAACCTTATCTTGAGTGATCAACTTTTCTACCAACTTAGCACTCTCAGAATCACTGCTTTTGTCATCATAAAACTTTATTTCTATTGGATAGGACTTTCCACCAACTTTTATTCCGCCCATCTTGTTAATTTGCTCCATTGCAAGTTTATAGGAATCAACATAAAGTTTGCCTTCTCTACTATATTTCCCTGTAAAGGCGATGGCACATCCGAACTTAATTACATCTTTAGCATAACTTACGATTGGAAATGATAGGATAAGCGATAAGGTTACCATTAAAAAAAGATATACCCTTAGATAACATTTTACTCTGTTTGTCATCATAAACCTCCTTTCGATTCATTTATAAAAATATATTTTATATTATTACTGTAAAAATGAACTTATAAAAAAAAACTTTTTTTGTCAATAGAATTTCTGTGTTTTTTTTAAATAAAAGAGTTAAAAATTTGATAATCTAATAATATTAAATTAAGAAAATAAAAAATTGTTTTAAAAAATAAAAAAATTATAAAGAAATTTTTTATAATTTTGATTTACTTTTTGAATAAAAGAATCAAACCATTATTAGAACCAACTTTAAAAGATTTATAAGAAAAAAATAAAATGATAAATATAAGTAATAATTTTCTTTTAACTTTTTTTGTGTTATAAATAAGGAGTTTCATGTATGTTAAGTGATGGTTGTTTATGGGGAAGGAACAATTCACGAGTTGTTTCTGCTAAAAAATGATAATTAAAGTTATAAAAATAAGAAAATTTTCTTTTATTTTTAGACTGACTTCGCCAGCCTAAAAATAATTAGTTCCTCTTTTGGTATGGACTAATTAATCCATTTGTTATCATATACTAAAAAATTTTTATAGTAATTTATAGTAAATAGTAATAAAATAAATAGATTTTAAAATTTTATTTTATATGATATGTAACTTAAAAAAATAGTCGTGGATAAATCATGGAAAATAGTAAAATACTTTTAGTAGATGATGATCAGGATATAAGGGATATCCTCAGGGTTTTTCTTGAAGGGCTTGGTTATATAATAAAGGAGGCAGAAAATGGAATAGCTGCTCTTAAAATATTAAGAAATGATGAGATTGATTTGGTAATTACTGATATACAAATGCCTGAAATGAGTGGAATTTCTCTTTTGGAAAAGATAAAAGAATATAATCAGGATATTCCTGTTATTGTTATTACAGGTTTCCCTACAATAGATGTAGCAGTTGGAGCCATGAAAAGAGGTGCATCTGATTTTATTACAAAGCCTTTTAAAATGGCTCAAATTGAAATGGTAGTAAAAAGAGTCATTATAAATAGAGATTTATTAAGAGAAAATAAGAAATTAAAAGAAGAGGTGAGACAAAAAAGAACTATTGAAAGTTTAAATAAAAAACTTAACTCAAAGATAGAGGAACTTTCAAAACTTTATTATATAAGTGAATCAATACCTTTTACTAAAGATGAGGAAATTTTATATGAAAGTATTATAAAAACAGCTTCTGAAGTTACTGGTGCTAAAAAAGTTTTTCTTATGTTCAAACAAAAGGATTCTGACGAATTGGTATTAAAAAAATATATTGGGGTTGAAAACGAGATAAAGAATATTAGAGTTAAAATAGGTGAAGGAATAGTAGGAGAAGTTGCCCAATTAGGTAATTCTTTCTTGGTAAAGAGTGGTGAGAAAAAAAAGTTAAAGCCTGCTCCCTTTGAGGAATTATATATTTCAAACTCTTTCATTTCTTTACCAATTTTCATTCAGAAGGATTTAGCTGCTGTTTTAATTCTATCTCATAAAGCAGATGGTTCTGATTTTACTGAGGATGACCTCTCTCTTATAAATGTTCTTTGTGGAAGGGCTTCCTTATCATTGGAAAATCTCTTTTTATTTAAAACAATCTATGAACATATAAATGAAACGCTTAAATCTCTTATAAATTCAATTGAAGCAAGGGATAAATATACTAAAAGACATTCAGAAAGGGTTACTGCTCTTGCTTTAAAAATAGCCTCTGAGATGGGTTTGTCATCTGAAGAAAAAAATACTCTTGTTTTTGCTGGATATCTTCATGATATTGGAAAGATAGGTGTTAGAGATTCAATATTACTAAAACCAAATAATTTAACAGGAGAGGAATTCAGAGAGATCATGGTTCATCCAGTTATAGGGGAGACTATAGTAAAACCTTTAACTTTACTACCCAAAGTGCCTACTATTATTCGTCATCACCATGAGAGATGGGATGGTTCTGGCTATCCTGATGGGTTAAAAGGAAAAGAAATACCTTTAGAGTCAAGAATTCTTGCGGTAGCAGACACCTTTGATGCTATGACATCTATACGTCCTTATCGTTATCAAAAGACAGTAAATGAAGCTATAAGAGAAATTATCGCCAAGAAAAATATTTACTTTGATCCAGAAGTAGTAGACGCTTTTTACAAGCTCACACAAGAAATGGAACCAGCTAAATTTTTATCCTCTCATTTAGAAGATATTTCTTTTTTCAAGTTTCCTATAACAGCAAAAAAGTTATAAAATAAGCAATGATACCAGGTAGAATAGGGGTAGCAATCCAACCTATCCCTATTTCAATAAGGGTTTTTCTGCTAACCATTTTAGCACTTTTTATCAAACCAACTCCTACAACTGCTCCTACTACTGCTTGGGAAGAAGAAACAGGAACCCCAACTTGAGTAAAGATATGAACGGTAACAGCAGTAGAAAGTTGTGCTACAAAGGCAGTATATGGACTTAATACTATAATCTTTTTTCCAACAGTATCTATAACTTTTTTACTATAAGTGATAACCCCAAATGCAATGCTTAACCCTCCTATAAGGGATGCCATAAAAGGAGTAAGCATTCCAGAACCTACATAAACACCTGTAACATTAGCAACATTGTTACTTCCTAATGAGTAAGAGCCATAGCATCCAGCAATTAGCAATGAAATATAGAAAAAGTTCTGCTGTGTTTTTATACTTATAAAAATTTTGCTAAATATCTTTTCTAAGATTAAATATGAAATAGCACTAATAACTAATGCCCCAACAGGGGTTAAAACCCAACATAATACAACTTTACCAAGCTTTCCAAAATCAGCTTGTCCATAAAAAAGACCAACCCCTAAAACAGCTCCTATAATAGCTTGCGAAGTTGAAACTGGTAAAGAAAGGTAAGACATAGTCCCAACAGTAATAGCAGCTGAAAAAGCTGTAATAAAGGCTGTTAAAGGCACAAGATGGGTCATTTTCCCCACAGTATCCATAACCTTTGGACCCTCTGCAATTGCTCCTATAATGACAAATATGGATGTGAGGATAATCGCTATTCTATATGGTATAATCCCAGCAGCTACACTAGGCCCAAATATATTAGCAGAATCATTGCTCCCTAAGCTCCAACCAAGAAAAAAACCACCAAAAAGTTTCCACATAAATTTTCCCTATTAAAAAATTAGATAAATTAAAATATATAATCTTAATAAAGCTGTTATAAGGTCAAAAGGTTTGACTTAAAGGGGAAAGACTATACTCTTCCCTTAATAACCAATAATTCTAACATATCAGATGCATCTTCTGCTCTGTCTGAGATATTACAGATCTTGATCAAAAGAGAATTTAAATGGATCTTATGAGCGAGGGAGATATCCATTGTAAAGATCTTTCTTGTTAATTCCCACTGTTTTCTGTCTATATCAGATTCCAAAATGCCAGTCTCTTTTATCTTTTCTCTGATTAAAGTTATATCATCAGCGGATAAAGCAAAAGAACAAGTTTGAAAATGTGTAATAGCATGCTTTAAAGGGATAAAATTATTTATTGACAGTCTTGTTATACTTATAAAATCATCAACTAAGTTTGCAGGGATCTCAGGCCTTTGGCTTAATGCAAAATCAACACTAGATTCTGCTCCATCGGCGATCTTATCAACTGAATCAACCATATCATATATATCTTTTCTCAAAAGAGGGAGATAAGCTCCCGAATAAAGAATATCAGCAACTTTTCTTCTCAATTCGTCTGCTTCTGTCTCTTTTTCATCAGTAGCAAGGCAAGCTTTTTTTGCCTCGTTAATGTTACCTTGAAAATAAGATTCTAAAGCATTTAGCGCAACATGTAGACATTCTTCAACCTTGTCAATATGTTCCTTCACCAAAACCGCAACTTTACGTTCTTTTTTTTTGAAAAACATGATACCTCCTTATCTTATGGCTAAAGCATTATATTTAAATTGAGAAGAGAAAAGACTTAAAATCCTATTTTATATGAGAGAAATTTAATGATTCTATAATTCCCCTACTTATTTCGTTTCTCTTATATAAATTAATTAAAATTTGAGACTCTTATTTATCAGATATTCTAATATTTGTAAAGATTATAATTGAAACATGATTAACCTTAAGTAGATTTAATATGTTACTTTTTTAGCTAATAAATTATAAATTTTGGGACAACTTCCAAAATAATGGAATAGCCGTTGGTTTTTTATTTGAGTTAAATCAGTATCTAAAGCAATCAAATTTTTGCAAATTAAAAAAATTAACTTGACTAATTTCCTAAAATGGAATAATAAATAAACAATACTTTTTAATTAAAAAAAATAAGCATAAATTTTTTTGCAAGTTTATTGCCTTGACAAACTTATGCAAAATTAATAAAAAATATAAATAGT
>JAFDIG010000415.1 GCA_019308145.1 Deltaproteobacteria bacterium
CCATAGAAGACATTAAGCCCTTTAACTTCAAGCATATTTTCTTTCTCCAAGGTATGCTTCTATTACCTTCGGATTATCCTGAATATCTTCTGGAGAACCTTCGGCAATGGTTTTGCCGTAGTCTAAAACCTTTATCCTTTCGCAGATTCCCATAACAAATTTCATATCATGTTCTATAAGAAATATTGTGAGATCAAAGTCTTTACGAATAGTTTGAATTAACTTCATAAGTTCTTCTGTTTCGTTTGGATTCATTCCTGCTGCTGGTTCATCTAAAAGTAAAAGTTTAGGGTGAGTTGCAAGCGCCCTTGCTATCTCAAGCTTTCTCTGCTGCCCATAAGGAAGAGCTGATGCTTTTTCATAAGCAAAATCAATTAAATCTAACTGCTCAAGAAGATCTTTTGCACCATTTACCATCTTCTTTTCTTCTTTTAAATATATAGGAAATCTAAAAACGGCTTGTAAAAAGTTTGATTTGATTCTACAATGGTAAGCTATCATAACATTTTCAAGTACACTTAAGTCATTAAAAAGTCGTATGTTTTGAAATGTTCTTGCTATTCCCATTGCGGTTATTTCATGAGATTTTTTCCCTTGTATCTCTTCACCCTGAAAAATGATATGGCCTTCTGTCGGTGTGTATACCCCTGTGATCATATTAAAAACAGTTGTTTTCCCAGCGCCATTGGGTCCAATTAATCCTACCAACTCTCCCTTAGCTAAAGAGAGATAGAAATCATCAACAGCAACAAGCCCACCAAATCTCATTACTAAATTTTTAATCTCAAAAAAACTCACCTTTTCAACCCTCTAATTTTATTTATTAACCAATCCCATGAGAATTCCTTTCTTCCCATAATCCCACTTCGTGCAAAGAGCATAAGCAAAATCAGTATAATAGAAAAAATAACCATTCTCATTCCTGGTACTCCAGGAATATGTAAAGGGCCTATATCCATAGGTTCTTCCACAGCTCTTAGTAATTCGCCGCCAACTGAGAAGAGGACCGCACCAATAATAGCTCCAGTAGTGCTTCCCAAACCGCCTGCCACGATTATGATTAAAAGGTTAAAGGTAAGAAAGAAAGTAAACAGGGTAGGGGATATAGTGGTTATCAGATGAGCAAGCATACCGCCAGCAACTCCTTCAAAAAAGGCGCTTATAGTAAAAGCCATCATTTTATGACGAAAAGCATTGATACCTGATGCTTCGGCTGCCATCTCATCTTCTCTTATAGCTTTCATGGCTCTACCAAAGCTGGAATTTACAAGCATAACAATAAAACCTACTGTAAATACACAAAATCCCCATGTCCACCAAATGTTTGTATATGGAGCAAGACCTTTAAGACCTAAAGGGCCATTTGTTATAGATTGCAGATTATTTGCAACAACCCTTACAACCTCACCAAATCCAAGGGTTACTATTGCAAGATAGTCACCTCTAACCCTAAAAACAGGAAAGCCCATTAAAAAGCCAAAAAAAGCGGTTACAATTCCTGCAATAATTAAAGATGGCAAAAAAGGAAGTGAGATAGAATTTAAAGGCCATATAAGAGGTTTAATAATAAAAGATAACTCTTTTTCTGCTGGTGTAAGGGTTAGTAAAGCAGAGGTATATGCCCCTATTGCAACAAAAGCGTTTGGCTCTAAAGAAAATTGGCCTGTTATCCCATTTATAAGGTTATAACTTACTGCTAAGGTAATAAAGATGGCAGTATTGTTTAGGATTCTTAAAACATATTCAGAAGTATAATGTTTTGCTAAATAAAGAAAAAAGAAAAGGAAAATAAGACTTACTAATGTTAATATTCTATTTCGTAATATATTTTTGTCCATTATTCTGGCAAAACCTCACCAAGGATACCAGTAGGCCTAAAGATTAATATACCTATAAGAATGATAAAAGCAAAAGCATCTCTATAACCAGCAAGATCTGGCAATAATGCAACAAACAGCTGCTACAAAGGCTTTAAGACCAGGGATAATACCAATGAATGGGTTAACCTGTGGATACTTCATAGCCCACATCATCCCTCCAGCTCCTGCAAGAATACTACCTAAAATAAAGGTTTTTGAGATAATACTATCTACATT
>JAFDIG010000416.1 GCA_019308145.1 Deltaproteobacteria bacterium
CTTGTAAAACCATAAACAGCCCCTGTTGGTAAGCCTTTTGATGTGGAAAGAGCCCTTACAGCATAAAATGCCCTATAAATATATGAGCTACCATCTATTAGATAGATGATTTTTTCTTTTTTATCCATTTTTTCCCCTCATAAATCGAATTTGACATTTATCTTAAAGACCTTTTTTGCAGGAAAATTATAAATAGGGTTAATCCCTGTAAGGTTGGAGATGTCATGGATAATATCATGAACCCTTTTTTTATTCTCTGCTACCAAGGTGAACCAGATATTTAGTTCAGCATCTCTTTCATAATTGTGTGTTACTTCATCATAGCTATTTACCACTGAGATAAACTTTTCCATCTTTTCTGTTGGTACTTTTGCTGCACATAGGGTAGAGTAAAAGTCTAATTTTTTTGGATTAAGAACAGCCCTGATCCCACGAATAATCCCTTTTTCTATAAGTGATTTAACTCTTTTAAAGATTTCTTCTTTGGGAATTCTTATTTCCTTTTCAAGTTCTTCATATGGCAAAGGTGAAAGAGGAAAATTTTGCTGAATATGATTTAAGATCTTTTTATCTATTCTGTCCATTTTTTTTATGATTATAAACATTAATAATGGAACATGTCTGTTTGGCTTTGTACATTGCTTCATCAGCGTGTTTTACAAATTCTTCTAATGAATACTTATTTTTATATTCTACAATACCCATACTTAAATTAATATAATGGAGTTCACTTTTTTTTAATGAAGAGACTATCCTATTAGCTATTGTAATAGCTTGTTTTTGATCTGCGCCTGGGAGCAAGATAGTAAATTCATCACCACCATACCGATAAGCAGTATCAACCTTTCCGCGGATATTCTTTTTTGTTATTTCTCCAACCTTTTTAAGTATTCTGTCACCTTCAAGGTGACCAAATGTATCATTATAATATTTAAAATCATCTATATCAAATAATATGAGAGAAAGATTTGTTTTCATTCGTTTTGCTCTTGTAATCTCTTGCTCTAATTGTTCATAAAAATGTCTACGGTTGTAAAGATCAGTAAGTTCATCAGTGATAGACTTGTATCTGAGCTCCTCTTCAAGTCGCTTTCTTTCTCTTAGATCTCTTGCAATGGTCACAGAGCCGATTAATTTATTATTATGATCCCTAAGCACTCTGATAGATAACTCAAAGGGTATGATTTCACCCTTTTTATTTCTGATATTTATCTCATATTGACTTACATAACCTTTTTTCCGCAAAATCTTTAGCATATTGTGCAATTCTTCGTCATATGGGTAAAGGAAATATATCTGTTTGTCTTTTATCTCAGAAGCAGAATACCCCAAAATCTCTTCCGCCATTTTATTCATTTTTACTAAATAGCCTTTGGCATCAACGATCAAAATAGGATCCCCTGAGCTTTCTATCACGTTTTCAAGATAATTCTTTGTAGCCTCTATCTCTTCTCTGTTTTTCTTTATCTGATCATGCAATCTTTTTTTTTCAACCGCTTTTCTAATAGAATAGAGTAGATATTCATTTTCAAAAGGTTTTTGGATAAAATCAATCGCCCCATCTTGAAGTGATTGGATAACAGTTTCAACAGAAGCATAGGCAGTAAACATTACAATAGAGACATCTGGCAGGTGTTCTTTGATTTTTTTTAATAATTCAATACCATCAATATCAGGGAGCTTTATATCAAGAAGAATTGCATCAGGCTTTTCATTTATTGCTTTTTTTAAAGCATTTTTCCCATCATAGGCGGTTATCACACGAAATCCTTCTAATTCTAATAGTTTTTTAATAATAGTTGCAGTATCAACTACATCATCAACTACCAATACTAAACCAGCATCCTCATTTTTTTTATTCTTTTTTAAATTAGTATCTTTCATTAGCTTTATTATATTTTTTAAAATTAATTTAACGAATTCTCAAAAAAGAATAACTCAATCAATTCGAATAATATTGCAACTATGTTATAAAAAAGATTTTTATCAGAAATATTTTCTATATGAAGGAAAGAGATTACCATTTTGATATACTAAAATGGTAAAAAAAGATATTGTTTTGTTAAAAAATGACTAAAGAGATTATATCTATGTTGATGAGATGTGAGGAATTAAAAACAATCCAGTTTTTCTTATTTTTAAAAGTTTTGATAGCCTTAATTATAATTACTTCGCACTCTATCTTTCAGTGCGAACTAATTATTCTACATAAGCATCAATAGGATATCCCCTCTCTTCCCAATAACCTATATCTT
>JAFDIG010000417.1 GCA_019308145.1 Deltaproteobacteria bacterium
TCATTACCACAAACATTGCGGTTGTATAACCGATCTGTTTGCAATCTGTAGTATATTTTATAACTTCAGCCTGTTTCCAACCTTTAAGCACCTCCATTGCAGAAAGGGTTCCATTAACAACACCTTTCTGTAATGCTTCGTAGGTTTCTCCTTGAGACATTGCAACAGGAACACCACCAAGAGCTTTAATAATTTTAGCAGCTAAACCAGTGGATCTGATTTTCATACCTTTAAGGTCTTCAAGTTTTCTTACAGGGGTTTTGGTATGAAGTAACCCAGGACCATGACCATGTATATAAAGAACCTTTACATCAGAAAGTTCCTTGGGCTTAAACATCTTAGCAATTTCATTTGCGACTTTGCTAGCTACCCTTCCATTAGGGTAACCATTAGGAAGATCAACAGCCTCCATTAGAGGAAAACGGCCACGAGTATAGGCAAAACAAGAATTACCAATATCTGAGATCCCTTTTACAACGCCATCATAACATTGTCTTGCTGGTGTAAGGGTACCCCCAGGATAGACTGTTATCTTTACACGACCTTTTGTTCGTTTTTCAATCTCTTTTGCCCAACTCATAGCGGCTTTGCATTGACCATGTGCAGCAGGAAAGAAGATACTGTAGGATAACTCTATTGTTTTAGTTTTTGCAGTAGCTGGAGATGAACCTAATAGAAGAAATGAGAAAAGGGAAATAACAAATATTGCCAAACCGACCTTAGTAAAAATTCTCTTCATTATCGACCCCTCCTTATAATAAGGTTAAAAATTGAAATACGAGCTTTTCACCTCCTTCCCTATGGATAAAGTTTTAAAAATAGTATAAATGTTAGTTATTACTATTTAATTTTTTTACCATATATAAAATTTTGTGTCAATAAAATTATAAAAAAAATCTTTCTTTATTTTTAAAAAGAGAAAATATTTTATAATTAATTTAATTAATAGAGGCAATTCATGAATTGTAATTAAACTAAAAATAATAATTAAAATTATAAAAGATAATAAATTTTGTTTACCTTTAGGCTACCAAGGTAAATTTAAATGTAATTACACTGTTTTTCAAAACAAGCTATTTTTTAATAAAAAACCTCTGCTTTTTAGAGATAAAGCAAAAAAATATTAAAAATATTTCGACTTTTTTCCTGTCATTGCTTCAATCTTTATTTTAACTACCACTACATTATTTATATTATTAAAATCAAATGTTTCATCTGAATATTGTTTCATTATGATTTTTAATGCTTCTTCTTTTTCTTTTAAATCTTCAATAAAAAAGGCTTTCCCAATACCAATAACGCTTTTATATTCCATTCCCCATTTACATCCAATTTTATCTTTAACCAATTTTAAATCAACATCAATTTCAAATGCAACATTATTGTTCTTTTTTATGATATCGATTTTTTTACCTTCAGGAGCAGAATGAAAAAAGAGATAATTCTCTTTATAACCAAAACAGACAGGAACAATATATGGCATATTGTTTTCTGACATTGCTATTCTTAGAGCAATAGCTTTTTTAATGATCTCTTCAATCTCCTTTTTGTCTTTGATTTCTTTATCTTTTTTTCTCATTTTGTTTACCCCCGATTCTTTTTATTTTTTACATGCGCTTTTTAACGCTTAAAATCTATTTTTTCAAGTTGATTTAGAATTGAATTTTTGCTTCCAATGTTTTTTTCTCATTTCTTTATGGTGTTATTATCTAATTATACTATCAACTCCTTAATCTTTCATTATAATATAAAATTTTGTTGACTTATCAAAAATTTTTTTATAATATCAAAAAATGTAATTTATTTTAAATTTTAACTTATAGGTAAAAGGAGGTCATTTTATGAAGGTAAAAATTTTTAAATCTTTAATCATCATTTCTTTGGCTGCGATCTTTATTTTACCGCAAATGGTTTTTGCGGTAGATAATGCAGAACTGCTGTATTTAATCATAATGCCTATATTGAGGCTTGTGCTACTTATGGATTTAATGTAAGGGAGCTTGTTCAATTAGAGAGCTCTGACTCATTTTTTCAGACATCAAGTGGGACTTATGAAGG
>JAFDIG010000418.1:0-1218 GCA_019308145.1 Deltaproteobacteria bacterium
TTTTTGTTTCAAGAAGATTCCCTGGAAGACTTTTTTAAATTTCTTCAAGTTATCAATAAAATCGCTGGTCCTAAAACCTCAAAAAAAATAAAAGGAAAAATTTTCAAGTTATAACTTAATGTTTGTTAATTCAATGTTAAAATAGCTTCTTTTTTGCCATTCTATTTTGATAAATTAATTTAGCTTGCACTAATTAAAAAAATAAAAATTGTAAATTTTACGTATGTTTTGTCGATTAAAAGAAAAAAATAAATGTTTTTGCTAAAAATATCTGAGGGGGTGGTAAATGAACTCAAACCAGAATATATTCGAGGTTATTTATGAATTTGAAATGAGGTGGTTAAGTGAGAAAATTAATGGTTTTTTTTGTGATTGTAGTGTTTTTTTCTTTTGTAACAGGTTGTTCTTTTATAGAAGATTTGCTTGGAGATAGTGAAACCTATGGTTCAATAGAAGGTGAAGTGCAGGTCCCAGAAAATGGAGTTCAAAAACCATTAGGTAAAGTTAATCTCAATATAATAAAGTATAAGCCTGCTAATGGTGCAAAAGTTTACCTGATTCCTAAAGGTACATCGTTTAAACAACATAAACCCAGGTCAGATTATAAGAATCAAACAACAGATACTTCAGGAAAATTTAAATTTACTAATCTGCCGATAGGAGCAAAATATAATATTGTAGTGGATTTGCCACCTTATGGCAATGCAGATTCTGTAATGTTTGACCTTGAAGCAGATACTGATGAAAACTACACTGAAAGTACTACTTTTATAAGAAAACTAAATGAGGAAAATAATTTAATCCTTTCAGTTAAACTCGATAAAGTTAATTATATTCACGGCGAAACAATCACTGCTATTGTAAAAGGATATACTGATAAAGCTATTAATGTGCATATTGAAATATGGAATGAGAAACAAAAAGGCAGTTTTATATGGAAATCCGATGAAAAATCAATAAAAGCAGACACTGAAATAAATGAGACATTTACAAAAGTTATTCCCGGCTCCTGGCCTGCAACAAATTCATCTTCTGGTGCGGATTATAAAGTTTATGCAGTGGTAGGAACTTCAAGTTTAAAAGGAAGTGATAATTTTAATATTTTGGGGGACGAAGAAGGTGACACAGAAGCCCCAACCGAAACTGTAACATTAAATCCTATTCCAAATATTATAACCGACACAGCAAGGTTATCATGGACAAAAGCAACAAATACAT
>JAFDIG010000418.1:1248-3174 GCA_019308145.1 Deltaproteobacteria bacterium
AAATTTACCGTTCCACAACTTCAGGTTTTTCAGTTGACGAGTCAAAACTAATAGCAACAATTACTGATATTAATACTTTAACATTTGATGATAATGATAATGGGAAAGGCTTAGAAAAAGATAAAAATTATTATTACAGGATAGCTATTTGTGATCAGGCGGGAAATACCGGACCTGCATGTACTGAAGAGGTTGGATGCTACAGAGAGATAGTGTTTATTTCCAATAAAGATGGCGATAATGAAATATATGTTGCAAATGATGATGGTACATGTGTTTTACAACTAACTGATAACTCTGCCAATGACTTTGGTCCAAGATGGTCTCCTGACGGCACTCAAATTGTTTTTGCAAGTAATAGAGATGGAAATTGGGAAATTTATAAAATGGATGCAGATGGTTCTAATCAGATAAATCTAACAAATAATCCAGCTAATGATGGAGATTGGAGTGACTGGAGTCCTTCTGGAGATGAAATAGTGTTTATGACAGATCGAGATGGTAATTATAACATTTACAAAATGAATGCAGATGGTTCTAATCAGGTACAACTTACAAATGACCCTGCTACAGACAAGGACCCACAATGGGCACCAGGGGATAAAATTCTGTTTACATCCATTAGAACCGGTGCAAGAAGAATCTTTAAAATGGATCCTGACGGAAGCAATGAACAACAGGTTACAGGTGATGATTGGTGTGACTACGGCACATGGAATCCTGATAAACAAAATATTTTATATTTTAAAACAGGATCGCCAGGACAGGGAATGTATAAAATTAATCCTGATGGAACAGGTAATACCCTTTTATATGGGGAAGCAGGAAAAGGCACTCTACCTCATTATTCGCCTGATGGCACAAAAATTATAATGGTACACCAGATCGACAGCGTGGATTATGATATTTATACAATAAACAGTGATGGCTCAAATCCCCAATTACTTGTAGATGATAACAAATGTGCCCAATTCCCTGATTGGCGCTAATCTCTATATATTTTAAGATATATATTAAACATAATATAAAACCCTGGCATTTTCAGGGTTTTTTATAATTCCTTTAATTTTAATCTGGCTATCTCAGCATCTGAGTTCTTTTTATGTAAATTTATGTCAAAATAAAAAACCCCGGACATATTGTCCGGGGTCTTTGTCCTGAGTATCAGTAACTTAGAATTTAACTTCGATTTCTGCAGCGATTCTGCTCCATCCACCTGGATTTGCATTGCCCAACTGAGGCTGAGGTCGATTATTTATGAAGTCATTTTCATAAGTTTTGTTCTTGTATTCAAGAGCAAATGATGTGTTGGGTTTGTACTGATACTTAACTTTTGCTTCAATGTATCTATATTCCATCTGAGCTCTTATATTTTCCCGCAAGTCAGCTATTTGGTTCGCATTAAGACCTGTTGTTCCTACAGCATTCACCAGATCATTTAAATCATTTACGCGTACTCTTTCAAACTGGAGATACCCATCGCACTTATCATTGAAAATTCCACTTACTCTGATGTTCAGGTCTTTGATGGCCTGGAGGCTACCAGAACCATACATATCATAAATTTCCTCACATCTGGTGTTTGTTCCAAATGCTGTTCCCCAACCTCTGTATTTGAAAGTGCTATCAGTTACAGCAGCATACGGTCCTGTCTTGTTAGGTAATGTATAACCTCCTGCAGTAAATCCAATTGGCCATGCTCCCTGCATATTGTAAGGTCTATGATCAGGTCTTAAAGCTACTGAACTCTGGAATGAAGTATCACCAACACCATAGCTTGCCATGAAATTGATTTTTTCTGTGATATCCCAATCAATTCCAAATAACCAGGCATTGCCATTTGCACCTTCATCCACATTAGCTGTAGCAGAATTATCAGGCATATCTGGATCGTAATGTACATATTCCAGGAAGTAATCTAAATTT
>JAFDIG010000055.1 GCA_019308145.1 Deltaproteobacteria bacterium
AAAACAAAATAATCTTTTAGAATCCTTGCATGATCAAAAACAAGGGAAGGTAGATTATCTTCAAAAAAAAGCCTGATTTTTTTTGCATCATCATTAGCTTTTGGCCTCCCCTCTGCTTTTGCTATAAAGACTGTTGTTATTGTATGATGTCTGGGGTCCCTAAGGGGATCAGAATAAGAATAAAATTGCTCCAGCCTATCAATTTCTAAAGAGGTTTCTTCTCTTGCTTCACGTATGGCAGCTTGCTCTAAACTTTCGCCATAATCAACAAAACCTCCTGGCAAAGCCCAACCTATAGGAGGATTCTTTCTATAGATCAAAAAAACCCCTTCCCTTCCCTTTTCATCCTTTCCTTCTAAAATAATGTCAACAGTTGGGAAGGGATTAGAATAAATATATACAATATGTCCGCAATTAGGACATCTAAGTTCTTTTTTTACTGTTCCCAATTAAACTTTCCTTTTTTATATCAAGGTGTAGAAGATCTAACTAAAAAGATTGGTTTTGTACTATGTCTTATAACCTTATCAGCTGTCCCACCCATCAGCCATTTACCGATACCACTTCCACCATGAGTTGACAAGGCAATGATATCAATATCATTACTCTGACTATGCAAAAGAATTTCTTCTGCGCTATTCCCAAATCTTACATGGGTATCAACAGAGAACCCTTCTTTCTCTAAACTTTCTTTTATACCGTCAAGATATTTCTCAGCTTTCTCAACAGCTGCTACTTGTGCTTTAGTAGGGTCAATCCCTGGTATGGTATGAACCATTACAACCCTTAATAGGATTATATTTGCTTCAAAAGCTCTTGCAAGTTTTTTTACTTCGGGCAGGATAGCTTCAGCTACAAAAGATCCATCCAATGGTACTAAAATATTTTTATACATTTATGATACCCTCCATTATCTTTTCTATAATAAAAATTGTTTTTAATTTTTTCAAGAAAAAATCTTTCTTATATTTTATAAATAACAATATTTCAAGAAAATAAAAGAAAATAAAAGAATTTTTTAGTTTTTTAAAATTTTTAATGTGAGATATCTTTTCCACAATTGTTAAAGATCAACCTAACTAATTGAGTTAACTTAAAAACTCTTATTATAAGAGTTTTACTTTAATTTAAAATAGTTACAGATAATTTTCTATATTTTATAATATAATATAGGCTTAAAGAATTGTGGAAAAGTTAAAGAAAGCCTATTTAAAAAGTAAGAAAATTCATTTTGACAATTCCAATCCTTTCTGAAAGAATAAAAAACAATTAATCCACCTTAAAAGACGGACCTAATTATCAACCTGATTTCATATTTTCAGTTTTATAGATAACTCAGTTTTAAATTTATACCATTATGAAAATAAGAAAGATTTCTTCTGATTCTACTTTTAAAAAGCAAGGTCAAACAAATAATCCTATATCACAATTATTATTTAATTTAAATCCTAGGTTCACTTTTGAGAATTTTGTGGTTGGTCCTGGCAACAAACTTGCTTATGCAGCAGCACAAGCTGTGGCAAAAGGAAAAAATCCATATTATAATCCATTATTCCTTTATGCATCTGTTGGTTTAGGTAAGAGTCATCTTGCAATGGCTATTTGTAATGCTAAAGCAAAATTTTCTCAAAACCACAAAATTCTTTCAATATCTGCGGAGATCTTTTTAGAAGAATTGATGTCCTCTATAAAGAAAAAAGATACCTCATTCTTTAAAGAAAGATATAGAAATAATTGTGATATACTTTTTATTGATGATGTCCATTTCTTTGCAAAAAAAGAATTCACTCAACTTGAACTAAGGCGAACAATAGATTATTTAATCAGTAGGGGAAAGCAAATAATATTTACTTCTCTTTATCCTCCTGAACATATTAAAGATATGGGGGAGGATCTTAAATCAAGATTAGGCTCTGGATTAGTGGTACAGATTGATCCTCTTGATTATGAAACAAGAAAAAAAATTCTTATAGCAAAAGCAAGAGCAAAAAATGGATTAATACCTGAAGATGTCATAGATTTTGTTGCTAAAAGTGAAATTTCAAATGTTCGATGTCTTGAAGGTATTTTAAATAATCTTTTTGCAAGAGCGGAATTGATGAACTCTCCAATTGATCTTACAATGGCAAGAGAAGAGGTTTGCAAGGTAGTAACCCAAAGAGAAAGGAAGGGTTATATAACCATTGATTCAATAAAAGAATGTGTCTCAGATTTTTTCAAAATAAAGGTAGAAGCTTTAGCATCAAAATCTCGGAAAAAGGAGATATCGTTACCACGTCAGATTGCTATGTATTTGTGTAGAAAATATACAGAAAAAAGTTTAGAAGAGATTGCAGAAGCATTTAATAAGCGTCATTCATCTGTGATTCATTCAATCCAGGTCATAAAGGAGCATTTAAGGAGAAAGGATAAAATAGGCAGACAGGTAAATTTTATACTTTTTAAACTCGAAGGAAAAATTGTAAATAATCATTAAAGATGAAAGATTTTTTATATTTTTGTGGTACCCCCGGCCCGATTCGAACGGGCGACACCAGGATTAGGAATCCTGTGCTCTATCCTACTGAGCTACGGGGGCAAGCCTAAAAAATTACAATAAATTTTATATCACGGTCATCCTTAAATTGTCAAGCTCTGACGTATCTTATTAAAAAATAGTGATTGTTTCCTCATTAGTAATTAAGAACCTTCTGGTTCCTTTAAAAGCTCAATTGATTCAATAAAATTTTTATTGATCAAAATAAAAGGAAATTTCTCCCCTGAATTTATATTCTCAACGTCTTTAAGCGTAACAAATTGTTCTAACATATTTATTATATCAGAGAGCCTCCTATCAGGATATATTGAGTAAAAATCACCTCTATAATATGCATTCGTTGTTCTAACTTTTATATTGTATACTCTTGATTTAGGAATATCCATCTCTTCTTGTGAACCGCTTTTATTTGTTATTCTTATCTTTTCCATCTTTTTTCTCCTTGACTTTTATTTCAAATACCACAGGGTTTTCAGGATCTGGGCAACATATTTGTATAGAACCGTCTTTATTTCCCCATGGAAATTTGCCACCAAACCTCATAACTGTCAAAAAGGGCAACATAGAATGAAAAGCCCAAGTGCAAAAATCAATTTTATCATAATGATATATAAACCTATCTCCTGGTTTATAGCCAGCAGGACAAACACCTTTCCCCATAATCCTTTTTACTATAATTTCTATATCATTCTCAATATTACTCATCTATTTCCTTCTTCAACTTTTCTAAAGCGTTTTTGAACGTATCAAAACTTCTTTTTCCATATAAACAAAATACTACTTTTTCTATGCTACTTCCTTCTTTTAAATATTGAATTGTGGTTTTAAGCATAATATCAGCACATCTATCAATAGGGAATCCAAAAATCCCAGTCGATATAGCAGGAAAAGCAATACTTTTTAGATGATTTTCGTCAGCAAGTTTTAGGGAGTTTAAAGTAGCCATTTTTAACTTATTATCTTCATCCCCTTCCCCCATTCTTGGACCTACTGCATGAATTACGTACGATGCTTTTAATTTGCCTCCTGTAGTTATTACTGCTCCTCCTACGTATGTGCCACCTATGCGATTGCATTCTTCTTGAATAATATTCCCCCCTTTTTTTAAGATTGCCCCTGCTACACCTCCACCCATTATTAATCTATCATTAGCTGCATTTACTATTGCATCAGTATCCATTTCTGTAATATCACCCTCCAGAATCTCTATGTAAGAATTGTTTATTTTTATTCTATCCATCATGACTTCCTCCTTATAAATTCTATAATCCTTTTATCATCAAGCCCAGAAACTATCATATCTGCTTCAGAAAAATCTTGGGACATTGTAAATTGATTTGGCACTACAATACAAAAACATCCAGCGTTTTTTGCTGCAAGTAAACCGTTTCTGGAGTCCTCTAAAACCAGACAATTATTTGGATGAAGATCTAACTTGCTAATAACTGCTGAATAGATCTCTGGATCAGGTTTTCCCTTTAAAACATTTTCTTCAGTAATAATAGCCTTAAAAAAATGAGTTAGATGAAATTTGTTTAGTAAAATTTCAACAAATCTTCTTTTTGATGCAGTAGCTAAAGCAAGGAATTTTTTTAGGTTTAAAACTATTTCAAGAAGATCATTTAATCCCTTCATAGGAAAAGCTTTCTTTAAAAGGAGTTTTTCATATAAACTCTCTCTTTCTTTGTTTAACGATCCTAAACTCTCCTTAAGCCCTAACTCTTCCTTCATAATCTTTATTGATTCTAATGACTTCCTACCCATCATTTTATGCATCAATTCTTTGCTAAATATTTTTCCTCTTTTAGTTGCCATTATCTTTTCTGTCTCATAATAAAGAGATTCAGTATCAAACATTAATCCATCCATATCAAATATAACGGCTTTTATCATATACCAACTCTTATTATTAAATCATTTCTAAAAAGACTATATCCTTTCTCTTTGTAATTCTACGTAGTTTTTCCAATGCTTTAACTTCTATCTGACGAATACGTTCTCTTGTTACTCCAAATTTTTTTCCTATTTCTTCTAAGGTTTGTGGCTCATTATCCTCTAACCCAAAACGGAGTATTATAACCTTTTTTTCTTCTGGGCTTAACAGTTCTAACCATGAGCTTACTAATTTAATCCTTTTTGCTTCATCAATTATGGAAAACGATTTTTCTACATTTTTATCTTCTAATTTTTCAAGCCATAATCTTCCATGTTCATGAGAAATAGAATCATCAATAGAATATGTTTTTTTAACCATCTCCATTAAACGCCTAACCTCAGATACCCCTATTCTCACTTCTTCTGCTATTTCCTCAAGTGTTGGTTCTCTTTTTAGCTTATTAGTTAAGCTTCTTATTCCTCTTACTATTTTCCTTAAATTTGCTGAAACATGAGCAGGTAAACGAACCGTTCTTGTTTGATTTACTAAAGCACGTTCTATTGATTGCCTAATCCATAAAGTAGCATAAGTAGAAAACCGACAGTTTTTTGAAGGGCTAAATTTTTCTACTGCCTTAATTAATCCTATATTACCTTCTTCAATTAAGTCTGAAAACATTAACCCGCAATTCATATATCTTTTTGCAACCTTTACTACCAATTTTAGATTGGATTCGATCATTTTTTGCCTTGCTTCTTCATCTCCTTTTAAAACCCTTTCTGCATATTCTTTTTCCTCTTCAGGTGTTAAAAGAGGTTTACTTTTGATCTCTTTTAGATATAGTTTTACTATATCTTTTTTTTCTTTTTTCCGCTCTTTTATTTCACTTTCATGATAGTTGTTATTGTTATTAATCTTATTAATATCATTATCGTTAAAAAAATCCTTTACCATTATGATCTTTTTCCCTTTAAAAAATTAAGTGGGTTTATTGGTTTAGTTTTATAGCGGATCTCAAAATGTAAATGATATCCACTTGCATTGCCTGTTCTTCCAACTTGTGCAATTACCTCCCCTTTTCTAACTATCATCTCCTCGTTTACAAGATTTCTTTGATTATGAGCATAGACTGTTGTGTAACCATGAGGATGTTTTATAATTATCATATTCCCATACCCTCTTACAGAGTTTCCGCTATATATAACTACACCTCTTTCTGCTGCTCTAATAGGAGAGCCTCTTGGCGCCCTTATATCTATACCTGTATGTTTAATTCCTCCTTTAAATATTCCAAAACCTCTTGATATAGTTCCATTTACAGGCCAGATAAAAGATATAGGAGCATTAGGACTTGGTATCTTTCTTTTTTTCTCTCGGGCGATATCCTCTATATAAATATCTACATGTAAAGGTTTTTTAGCACCTGGGATAAAGATTCTTTGCCCTACTTTGATAAAGGATGGATCTTTTATATGGTTTATTCTAACAACCTCTTTCATATCCACTTTATAGGTTTTGCATATTCTCCACAAAGTTTGGTGACGTTTAACGATATGGTAAACCCCTCTTCTTTTTGCAACACTTCTTGCGCAACCATCAGAAATAAGTAATAGAAAAATAATTATAATTAAAAACTCTCTTCTTTCCATCCCTGTTTCCCGATAAGCCTAACAAAACGACAGCCTCCTAAATTTTCTTTAAAAAATTTCCCTTTTTTTCTGATTATCCTTAATAGATCTTGTGAAAAATCATCACCAACTGGGATAACCAGTCTTCCATCTTCTTTTAGTTGTTGTTTTAAAGCATCAGGAATTTTAGGAGCACCAGCTGTTACAATAATAGCGTCAAAAGGGGCTTCTTCTTTCCATCCTAAGGTTCCATCATCAATTTTGTAGAAAATATTATAATACCCAAGCTGTTCAAGGATCTTTCTTGCGCGAAGAGAAAGGGATTTTATCCTTTCAACTGTATAAACATAACGTGCAATCTCAGCTAAAATAGCAGTTTGGTACCCTGAACCAGTACCTATTTCTAAAACCTTGTCATCTTGTTTTAATAACAAAGCCTCTGTCATTAACGCTACTATATATGGTTGAGAGATGGTTTGTTTTTCTCCGATTGGAAGAGGATAATCACTATACGCTTGTGCTTGAAGTGCTTCTTCCACAAAAAGATGTCTTGGAACCTTAAAAAAAGCTCTTATAACATTAGGATCCTTTATTCCTCTTCTAATAATCTGTTCTTCAACCATTTTCTGGCGAGCAAAAGTATAATCCATTGTCCCCTCTTTTATCAATAAAAAATATCAGAGCATTTACTTATTGTCAATGAAGAACCTTTGTTTATAAACAAAGATGGGAATGATATAGTATCTCAAATACTGGATTTTATCTACAAGAAATAAAAGCAGTTTAATTACTTTGTGCTGAAAAATGGACTGATTACGTTTAGGCCGACAAAGTCAGCTACCTTATTACAATTACAAGGGTTTAATCAGTATAACTATTTATTTTCGCAGTCTTACCAAACTTTAACATAAAAACTTTTAATTTAAATTAGTTCTCATTGTAGATTTTAGTGCAAACTAATTAAAAAAATGTTGACATTTAAATTGTTAAATGTTAAACATATAACAATTAGCAAACTTTTTTATTTTTTTAATCTATTATTACAACAACAAAATTATATATTTTGAATAAAAATAAGGAGGAATTAAAAAATGAGCAACAAAGATGAAATCTTAGAAAAAAAAGTCAATGATTCTAAAAAGGTTATAAACGAAGCCTTTGATAGATTTCCTTTAGAAAATTTAGCGATCACTTGGACAGGAGGTAAAGATAGCACATTAACATTATGGATTATCCGGCAGGTATGCCAAGAAAGAGGAATAAAAGTGCCAAAATGTATGACTATAGATGAAGGGGATCCTTTCCCTGAAATCGAAAAGTTCCTAAAGGAATGGAGTACAAAGTGGAATATAGATCTTGAAATCTGTAGGAATGAAGATGTATTAAAAGCAGCAAACTATAAACTTGGGGCTACTGTAAAAGTTAAAGATTTAAATGAGCGAAATCAGGCCGAGATCAAACGTATTGGTTATGAGGAAGATGAATTTCCATTTGAAGCAGAATCCTATGTTGGTAATCATCTTATGAAGACTGTTGTTTTAAACCAGTTTATCGAAAGAAATAACATTAAAGCTATTTTCCAAGGGCTTCGTTGGGATGAACAACCTGCAAGAAGGAAGGATGAATATTTTAACTTTAGAGAGGGGGGCGAGCTAACTCCAGCTCATACAAGAATCTGCCCTATTCTACATTTTACAGAACGTGATGTATGGGATACAATTTTTAAATATAATATTCCATTCTGTGAACTTTATAAGCAAGGCTATAGATCATTAGGAGCAAAAACAACAAGTAAAAAATTAAGTGATATTCCAGCTTGGGAACAAGACTTAGAACACACAGGAGAAAGAGATGGAAGGAGACAGGATAAAGAAAAAGCCATGGAAAAGCTACGTAAATTAGGTTATATGTAATCAAGGAGGGATTTATGCCTGATATTATAAGTCCTGGAACAAAAAGGGGTATTCCTGGCAATATTGAGATGCCTTTAGCTATTGAACGCCTACCTAATGGGAATACTTTAATTGCTGATGCAGGTGATGAAGCAGGATTTGGAAGCGAAATAATTGAGATAGACATGGTTGGAAATATTGTCTGGAGTTATAATGAAGGACTTCGTTTTGCTCATAGTGGCAGAAGGTTAAAAAATGGCAACACTTTAATTACTGATACAACCAATAACCGATTGCTCGAAGTAACCTCTGATAAAAGAATTGTTTTGAATTCTGATGAGTGGGGAGATGGTACAGGAAAGCTTTCTGATGGATCCCATTTGCATTATCCTAATGAAGCCTTTGAACTTGAGGATGGAACCTTTCTTGTTACTGATAGAAATAATGATCGTTGTATTCAAGTAGATAGGGAGGGAAATGTTTTGTGGAGTTTTGACAAAGAGGTTCAACATCCACATAATGCCAATCCTCTTCAAAATGGAAATATCTTGATTTCTGACTCTGATGGAAACCGAATTCTTGAGATCAATAGGAATAAAGAGATCGTCTGGTCTTACGGAGATGGAAATATTGAAACCTTATGGTGGCCAAGAAGTGCTATTCGTCTTGAAAATGGAAATACAATGATTACTGATAGCAAAAATCATCGCATCATAGAAGTATCCCCTGAAGGGGAAATCGTCTGGAAATTTCAAACAGAACATATTGATAAATTTTATATAACACATGCTACCAAGGATGACACATTTTTAATAGCATGTACAGATGGACATCATCAAGTTATTGAAGTAGATCGGGCAGGGAATATAGTTTGGCTTTTTAGGAATTATAGAAGACCTTTTCCAATCTACTCACGATTAACAAATGGTTTTTTTAAAGAAATCGATGAAGACGGATTACCTAAACACTGGATATTAGCTACAAGACTTTCAGAGGGTGGTGGAAAACTTATATGGGATAAAGAGAATAAACCAAGGCCATGCCCTGGATTAGAATTTGATAGGTCTGGTGCCTTGTTTTTACAACAAGCTATTAAAGTAAAAGCAGGAGAAGTGTATAAGGTCGCTGCAGAGATAAAAACCATCGATGTTAAAGGTTCTGCAGCTGTGCATATAGATTTTTTTGATGCCTATGGTGGTTCTCTTTATCATGTAATTACTGAAATGCCATCAGGAACACTTTTTACAGGAACGAATGATTGGACGCTTGATTCCTTTGAGGCTAAAGTTCCTGATCGTTCTACATATGCAGAGCTAAGATTATTTCTCAATGATAAGGGTAAGGTTTTTATAAGAAATCTCATGTTCCATAAAGTATAATTAGTTCACGCTGGAAAATAAAGTGTGAACTAAATGCTGAAAATAATTAGCCCATTTTTCACCACAGACTAATTAATCTTCTTGCTATAGAAAAGGTTAAAAAATGGCACAATTAATTCAACCACACGGAGGCAAATTAACACCAAGGTTAATTAAAGGTGAAGAACTTAAAGAGGAGAAAAAAAGAGCAGAAAAATTACAAAAGATCTTTTTAACCTCTAGAGAAACATCAGACCTAATTATGATAGGAATTGGTGCATTTAGCCCACTTTCTGGCTTTATGGGAAGCAAAGATTGGAAAATGGTATGTGATGAATTCAAAATATCTTCTAATATTTTTTGGCCAATTCCTATCACATTATCAGTTTCTAAGGATATAGCCTCAAAAATTAAAGAAGGAGACCAAGTTACCCTTGTTGATTCTGAAACTAAAAAAACAATGGCTATAATGCAAGTGGATGAAAAATATACAATTAATAAAAAATATGAATGTATACAAATATTTAAGACAGATGATATAAATCATCCTGGTGTAGCCAAGGTTATGCAGCAAGGAGAGGTAAATCTTGCTGGTACAGTCAAAGTTTTTAGCGAATTAGATTATCCAGAACGATTTAAGGGACATTATTTTAGACCTATTGAAACAAGAGAAATCTTTAAACAGAAAGGATGGAAAAAGATCCCTGTTTTGCAGTTAAGAAACCCGATGCACAGATCCCATGAGTATATAGCAAAGATTGCCCTTGAGGTAAGTGATGGTATTTTTATCCATCAAACTAAAAAAAGGTGATATACCAGCTGATGTTAGGGTTAAATGTGTTGATATTTTAGTTGAAAATTATTTTCCAAAAGAAAGGGTTGTGGTTGGTGTTTATCCCATGGAAATGCGGTATGCAGGACCAAGAGAAGCCTTGCTTCATGCTTTAATCAGGCAAAATTATGGTGCAACCCATATGATTATAGGCAGAGACCATGCAGGAGTAGGCAATTATTATGGTCCTTTTGATGCTCAGAAGATATTTTATGAGATACCAAAGGATGCCTTGAAAATAGAGATTCTCCCTATGGATTTAACCTTTTATTGTTATAAATGTAAGAGCATGGCATCAATGAAAACATGCCCTCATAGTGAAGAAGATAGGCTTTTTTTAAGTGGTACATCTTTAAGGAAACTTTTAATGGAAGGAAAACCAGTTCCAGAAGAGTTTAGCCGTCCTGAAGTGCTTAATATTTTAAATGATTATTATAAAAAATTAAAAAACCAAAACTTTAACTAAATAATTTCTTTGATTTCTTCTTTCTTTTATCAAGGATAATAGGCAAAATAATAATAAGCAAAGATGCAATAATAAATCCTAAAGAAATCGGTCTTTCAAGAAATATCAATGGGTTTCCACTTGCCAAACTTAAAGACTCCCTTAAACGCTCTTCGATTATTGGACCTAATACAAACCCTATTACCCATGTTACAATAGGCCATTCAAGCCTTAACATGATATATCCTAAAATTCCCATAAAAATAGCAACTCCTATCTCAAAAATTTGCAGATTTAGAGAATAAATACCTAAAGCTGAAACAACCATAACAGATACAGCAAGGATTGTGCTGGGAAACTTTACAATCATTGCAAAAGGTCTTAAAAACAGAGCAAGTAAAATAAGTGCAACAATATTTATTAAAAACATAGTAAAATAAATTGTATTGATTAATACTGGTTCTTTAACAAGAAGAAGGGGCCCAGGGTAAATACCATTTATAGTAAAAACCCCAAGTAAAATAGCTGTTAGAGCATCTCCAGGAATACCAAGGGTCAAAAGTGGTATCAATGCTCCAGCAGGGACTGCATTATTACCTGCTTCAGAAGCAATACAACCCTCAGGAGTACCTTTACCAAATTCTTCAGGATGTTTTGAAGATCTTTTTGCTTCTGTATAAGCAAGGAAAGATGCTAAAATCGAACCAGTTCCTGGAAGCAATCCAACCAAAGTCCCAATAATACCAGATTTTAGAATTGTAAGTTTATATTTAAAAGCCACAAGAAGTTTACTAAAATCGAGTGTGCTTCTTGTTAAATGTATGGTATCAGTTTGCAGTATCTTTCTTTCTAAAATAAGCAAAGTTTGACCTATCCCAAAAAATCCTAAACACATAGGAGCAATATTAAGACCATTCTGCATTGAGACAGTGCCAAAACTAAACCTTGGAACCAGTGTTCCTGGATCAATGCCAACAGTACTAAACCATAAACCTAAAGCAGTTAGAAGAAACCCTTGAGCAATATTCTTTCTATACGCCATTATAACAACAATGAGACCTAATATAGCAACCATGCAATATTCGGGTGGACCAAAATTTGCTGCTATTTTTGCGAGTAAAGGAGCAAGTAACATCAAAATTATAACACTAATGATGCCACCAGAAAAAGAACCAACAATTGTTGCTGATAAGCCTAACTGTGCTTCCCCTTTTTGTGTTAAAGGATAGCCATCAAAACTTGTAACAATTGAAGATGGCACACCAGGGGTTCTCATCAAAACAGCTGGAACAGCACCACCGAAATACCCACCACAATAAATTCCTATTAAAAGAGAAAGGGCAATACCTGGTGGCATAGAAAAGGTAAAAGGAAGCAAGATAACCATTCCAACCATAGGGCCTATGCCAGGTATTATTCCGACAACTATACCTATAATTGTTCCAAAGGTTAAAGCTATTAGATTCCAAAAACTCATAGTAGACTGTAAACCTTGCCATACTGTCTCTAACATTTTTTAATCCCCAAAAAGAGTTAAAATCCAAGGTTCTGGAAACCATATATCTAATAAATATTTAAAAACAATAACTATTAAAACAGTATAAAGTATTGAAAAACCAATAAAGGTTTTAATAGATCTGTGTTTTAAATAAAAAAGAGATAAAGAAAGGAAAAGAAAACAAGAACCCCCTACCCCTATATATGTAATACCAAATATAAAAAATAAAATTAGCAAACCCAAAACAACAGAAGGACGCTTCGGTGCTCCTTTACCATCAAGATACCAACTTGCATCAGGGTTTGGTTTAATCAGTAATCTATAAAATGCTGGCAAAGAAGATACAACCATTATTGACAAAACTATAAGAGGGAATATGATCGGCCCTTTATAAAAAGGATAAGGAACAGCAGTGGTATCAATTTGCATTTTAATTGTTGCTAACAAAAATGCAGCAAATCCTCCAAGGACTGCTGTAAACAAATCATGAAATCGGCTATTCGGATTAACACCTGTTTTATCCCTTTCTTCTTCCATGATTTTTTCTCCTAAAATTTATAAAGATGGAGGCTTAAAAGTTACAAGCCTCCATCTAAATAAAGGGGGAAAATTCTTTAAATTATTTTTAAAGGTTTTTTGTTTTATTTTTTCTTTTTAATAAGATGTAATTCCTTCATAATTTTAGTAAAATGTACTTTTTCATCTGTTATTTGCTTTTTTGCTTGAGCTGATCTCATTTTAATAACAACAACTCCAACATTTTTGATGACTTTTTTTACCATAGGATCTTCCATCGCTTTAAACCAGCTTTCCTCAAGGCGTTTACAAATATTTTTAGGGGTACCTTTACGCACAAAAATCCCAAACCAAACAAGGTAGTCTTTACCAAATCCTTGTTCAGAAACGGTTTTTACTTCAGGACAACATGGATAATGAACAGGACTCATAACAGCAAGGATTTTCACCTGTTTTGTTTTTATATAGTCCATAAGTGAAGGTGTTGAGCATGTTATTACATCAACATCACCTGATGTAAGCAAAAGTGCATTAACCTTTTTAAAAGCTGTTTCCTTCCACTTAAAGCCCCCTATTGTTGCAATATTCATAGCAATTAATGTAGGAACAGCACCAAGTCCCCAATGGCCTAACTTAAGCTCATGTTTTTTGCCATATTCAGCCAACTCTTTTAAATTGTTAAAAGGAGCATCGCCCCTTGCGGCAAGGGTAAATGGAGAAGCCCAAACCAACCCTAAACATTCAAAATCATCAAATGAATAAGGTGTAACTCCCCTGATGATTTGAGTAAGCATTGGCCCAATTGAAGAAAGAGCAATAGTGTATCCATCTGGTTTACTTTTAGCAACAAAATTTGTTCCAAGAATACCACGTCCTCCAGCTTTATTTATAACCTTAACTGGCACCCCTAAATCCTTTGACATTACCTTTACAAGAGCACTTGAGACCATTGTTGACGGATCGTTAGCAGCAGGCCATGGGACAACAACTATTATTGGTTTTTTAGGCCATTTTGCTATTGCTGGCGAACCAGCAAAACTTATAAACAATAAAGTTATAACAGCAACAAACAGAAAAAAATTTTTTCTCATGACTAAACCTCCTTTGTTAGTAATAATAGATAAAGAATATTTCATCAACTCATATTGTCTTATAATTATTCACATGATCAAAATTATACCTAAAACTCTTTAAAATCTCATTCAAGCCAGTTTTTTGTTCATCCAATTTATTAAAATTCTCTTTTATATATTTTTCCTCATATTTTTTTAACTCTGATGCTGTTTTACTCATATGCTCAATAATCAACTCTACTGCTTTCTTCTCGTCTTTCATTCTTACTGCCTCATAAATCATTTTATGAGTTACCTTTCCAGGAAGTATCTCTTTTTCTGGTTTAACAATAATAATAAGCTTATGAATTAAATCCAAAAGTGAATCCATCATAATAGTGTAAATAGGGTTATGGGAACATAATGATAAGACATGATGAAAAGTTACGCTCTCCTTTATTCTATCTTTAAAATTCATTATAGGTTCTTCAATTAAAGTGGCGCTAAGTTTGTTTAGATCATCAGTAGTAGCTCTTTTAGCCGCAAGCCTTGCAACCTCTGTTTCCAAGCTTTTTCTAACTTCTGTGAGCTGGGAGATTGATATTTTGCCTAATCTTAACATATCAGAAAGAGCTCCACTAAGAAGCTCAAAATTCATTTCTAAAACAACTGCTCCACCATAAGCCCCTTGTTTGATCTCTATAAAACCAGCCGTTTGAAGAGAACGTAGAGCCTCTCTAACTACATGGCGGCTTACTTGAAATTGAGTAACTAAATCGCTTTCAGATGGGAGTTTATCTCCGGGTTTAAAAACCCCTTTGATTATAGATTCTTTTATTTGGTTAAAGATAAGCTCATAACTTTTTGGTTGTTTTATAGAAGAAAATTTTTTTTCCATATCACATATGGATAACTATCTGGTTATTATAGTAATTGTTTAACATTTAACTTTTAACATTTTTTTTAGTTTATTGTCAAGGAAAAAATCTAATCCAAGTTTTTTGAAGCGTTTTCTTCATTTATCAAAGCCCTTAATAGTATTTTTGAATTAAAACCTTATTATTATAAAAGAGAAAACATCTTCTATAGTGCTTGTTGAGAATTCTCAATTAAAAGATAATAAGTGTATCCTTGCACTCTATGTAAAAATGTATGAGAATTCAAAGGAGTTTTTGAAAAGGCTTAAAAATGAAAAGAAACATTGGTATATGGTTCCACCTTTTGCATATTCTGAGCTATATACAGCTATACAAAAAAGTAAGAGCAGAATTAGTAACAACAGTACGATAATCTGTTCCCTCTATTCTCCGCTTCCTTATTTATTCTTAATGTGAATGTTTAATCTTCAAAACGTATTCCTCACTTACACTCACCAACCCTTCTTCCGCTTATATGCTGTGTCATTTCCATACCATCTGGTGTTTTCATCTTTATTTTCCCATCAAAGGTATTTCCTTTATAGGTTATTCTTCCTTTCATGACCATGGTACCCTTTTTAGCTTGACATTTCATTGTCCATATAACAGTATCTCCAACAATCTTCTTCTCAACGAATTTACACTTTTGCCTCTCCCTGCTTTCAGGTTTTTGAGGCACAGGATCACCTTTTGTAATACACTGGGTATGAGTCCTTGCCGGCATAGCAACAGGCATTCCGGGCATCTCCACTTTTGTGGTGATCTCCCATAGCCCTTCTTTCATATTTGGACCAGCAATAGCATATGAACTCCACCCAAAAGCGACCATAACCACTAACAATATAAAGAATTTTTTAAACATATCGCCCTCCTTAAAAATGAACCTTTTCAAGTTGTTAAAACATTACTATTTGCTGCTTCTAATTCCACTCTTTTATTATTATCTTTATCAAATCTCCAAATTTATTTAGCATAATTATAAATATTTTTGTAATTTATTTTAAAAGAGTTATCTAGTTTATTATAGTATCAAATTTTATATCACCTATTTATCATTTTGTCAAATTTTTTGAGAATTTCTGTTGACAGGTAAAGGTGGTTAGGATATAAACTTAGTTAAGTAACACAAATATTATAAAAATAGATTAGAATAGAAGGATAAATGGAATACCAAAAAAAATTATCAGTATAGTAATAGCTGTCGTTAGCGTCTTTTTTCTTACTCTACTGATGGGATTGCCCTGGACATCTATCAATAATGTGTTTGCAACAGATAAGATTGTTTTAAAAAGTGTACCCTATGTGGTACAAAAAGAGAGGCTTGATTGATTTCTCGCCTCTCGAGCCATGGTTCTTGGCTCTTTAGACAAAAGTATCACATACCCTAAATCCCTCTATTATTCTGCCAAAGCTTATGGATTTGGTTACTTACCTAATGGTTTGGTAATCGAGCCTGGAGGTTGGGATGATGAAACCAATCAATGGTTGGCATCTCTCTTTGGTTTTTCCTATGAGCGAATTCTCCCAGATAGAGGAATCGATCCAGATAAGGTATGGGGTGACTATCTAAAGCGAATTAAAAACGCACTTAGCCAAGGTTCAGCCGTTCAGGTCTGTAGAGGCTGGATGGGAACCAGGGAAAAGGGAGGCCAAATAAGGTCTCATTTAGGCAGACTCTTTTGGTGGGAAGGATTAACAAAAAGGAACAGGCCAGACATGCACTACTTCACAGTGGTGGGGATAGATAGATCCAACAGGGAAATATATTTTCATGATCCTATATTTGGGTGGTTTGGAACAGGTAAATATGTAAAATGTAAAGAGGAACTCTTTCGAAAAACAGTTGAGAGAGCTCCATGGCAACACAGATATATAACTATTATCTTTAAAAAGACAAACCGTTTACCAAAAGGAGAAAAAGAGATAAGAGCTCTTTTAAAAAAGAGAATTATAAAAAAGATCAAAGGGGATCCATCTGTTTATGATAGTGTAGAGATGTGGCGATCTTTCTTTAGGCTTAAGCAAGTCAAAAATAGTTTTGCCCATGGCATCAAAGGATTGAAGTTATTTAAAAAAGATTTGCAACCTGAAAGGTTTAAGAGGATATTGATTTTTAAGATGAAAAAAAGGAACATTATGCCTGTAGAGGTAGTATCTTGGCTTGATTTAAATATTTATCATTCTTCTTTTATTGCTTCCATTAGTGCTGAATATCTGGAGGCAAGAGGTAAGACAATGGAGTGGGAATGGCTCTTCCGCCTTCATTTGCTATATGAAAAGCTTCGGATCTCAAGTCTAAAACTTCGTCTTCTCTTTAAAACAACCCCTGATCTCTACCAAGCAGTGGAAAAATCAAAACCTATTTTGGTTCAAATGAGAAAAACAATAGATGAGATGATCAACTCGCAAATTATAATACTATTTTTTTGTTACTGTAGTTAGAAAATTCCCCTTACCGAAGAAAGGTTATCATCATTACCATTTCGCAGAAGCGACTTTCTATTTACGATAATTTTAGAAATCCTTTGTATGCTTTTGAAATTTATATTATCTCTTTACCATTTTATCAAATTTTTGAGATTTTTTGTTGACAAATAGAGATATTTGGGGTATAAATTTAAATAGTGGTATAAAAACAAATGAACTCTGTTAAAAGGGCGTTTAATGCTTGACCTTGAAGTAGTTAGGAGAGTCTGTCTATCGAGACATCTATACGAATTGGGGATTGTGAGCCTCAAATCTACTAATGATCTCTATTTGTTTTCTGGAATAAACT
>JAFDIG010000419.1 GCA_019308145.1 Deltaproteobacteria bacterium
CCTACCTCTAAAGTTGTATTAGCAGGTGGATTGTAAATTGTTTCTCCTGTTTTCTTTCTTATCGCCACTATAAATATACCCATATCTCTCCTAATTCCTGATTCCCTTATCACAGGGCTTGGCAGTCTATCAAGGTTTTCAACAAGTATTTCAGTAAACTGAAAAGAGAAGCTCTTCCTATGAAAAACAAGCTCAACAAAATCTACTACATTTGGCCTTATAAGAAGATTTGCCATCCTTAAACCCCCTATTCTATATGGAGAGATTACCTTATTAGCGCCTGCTGCTAAAAGTTTTCTCTCTGCCTTGTCATCATTAACCCTTGCAACAATATATAGATTTGGATTAAGTTCTCTTGCTGAAAGTATAATGTAGACACTATCTGCATCAGAGAAAACAGCTATAACCGCGCCTTTAGCCCTTTTGATACCTGCATTAATAAGTACCTCTTCATCTGTTGCATCTCCTTCAACAACAAAATACCCTTTATCAATAGCAAGTTTTACCCTTTCAGGCTCCTTCTCTATAACCACAAAATCAACAATATCCTCTATCTGAGCACATAAATGCTCCCCAACTCGACCAAAGCCACAAATTATATAATGACCATTTAACTTATTTATCTTTTTTCCCATTCGCATCCTCCCATACATGCCGAGGAGATGCCCCTCTATTAAAATAGTAGCAAAAGCATAAAAAAAATAGGTAACAATAGATAAGCTCACCAAAATTAAGATAATAGTAAAAGCTTTTCCAGAAGAAGAAAGTGGATATACCTCTCTAAAACCAACTGTTGTAATTGAAATTACAGTCATATAAAAGGAATCAAGGAAGCCCCATCCTTCGATAATATGATAACCTGTAATTCCTGTTAATAAAATGATTATTAATAAGCTAAAAGCTATTAAAAGGTGCCTTACAAAGCCCAGCTGATCCTTTTTTAAAAGAGAAATTCTTTCAATCATATCAAATGCTAAAATAGAGCTTTTTTCAGTTTGAAGTAAAAAAGATCTAAGGAAGGTTCTTTAAAAACCTAAAACAAGATAACCTAAAGCAACTATCTCATCTTCTCTTTCTGCCTTTACTTCTACTTTAGCTAATTTCCCAAAGACCTTTTGTATTTTAGCTTCAAGTAATAATGTATCACCAACCATTATGGTTTTTAGGAACTTTATATCATCAATTCTAACCAAATAAGCAGATGGGGTTTCTTCCTCCTTATCAGCAAGAAGAGCAATTCCCCCTGTCTGCGCTAATGCTTCTATTATTAATATAGCTGGAAAAAGAGGATAATCTTTTAAATTTCCTTTTAAAAACAGCTCATCATTAGAGATTCTCTTTATTGCTTTTGCCATTTTACCAGGATCAAGAACAACAAGGGTATCTATCATTCTAAATGGGTATCTATGAGGAAGATTTTTTATAAGCAAATTAAGATTCATAAGATTCATCTTATATAACCTTTTATCAAATCCATCGCACTTGTTGCTAAAGCCATGGTAATAAATATACCCATTAAAGAACCAGTTAAGAGAAGGAATGACCCTTCTTTGCGTCCTTTTTTCATAAAAAAAGTAAGGATGGAACCTGAAAGAATACCAAACCCTCTAATTGGCAAGGCTGATACAAGGATAACTCCTATGTCTCCTAAATTGATTATTCTTCTCAAAAAAGCCTTATTCTCCATTGACTCCATAGCCTTGTTTACTCTTTTTTTTAACCAACTCAACACCTTTAAACGACTGGTAGACTGCTCAAGGAGTATGCCAAATATAGGGATCTGTATCCAATCATAGAAAAGTGCCAGAGGAATAAAAAATAACATATCCATCTGATTTACTACAGCATAGATTACTGAAACAGTGCGAAATGGAGCAAGGTAAATATCAAAAAATGATGATAAGAAAACATATGATTATCAAACCATTTTAAGAAAATATTTTATAACAATGATTAAGAAAAATTTAAATCTATTGCTCACTTATTCAAAATAGACATAGATTCTACAAATCTTTTATTAATAGCAACAAAAGGAAGATGAGATGGAATTTTTATATCCCATCTTCTTTCTTCTAAAAGATCTTTAAATAAAACATTAGTAAGGATTATAAAGGGTCGTGATCTGTTTAGAGCAGGCATGCCGCCAAAAACTTTCCCTTGAAAGTTGAGTTTATTTAAAAGGTTTAAAGAAACAATGAGATCCTTATCCTTTAGCTTTATACCCATACGTGCTCGCTCTGATTCCATTTTATCACCCTTAAAATCACTATGAATATCAAATGCAAAATAGATCATGGATGTTTGTAACATTATATGTTTATGTTGGATCACCTTACCTGTTTTAGTTAAAAGTTCCTTAACATCCTCAATCTGAATCATCTTACTAACAAAACTTTCTGGGCCTACGCTATAGTTAGCATTTAGCACATCAGAGAATCTTATTCCCTCACCTACCTTTAATATACCTAAATAATAACTTGCATCTGTCGCGATAAACATTTTTATTCTATTTTCCATTATCTTTCCTCTCCTTTTTCTCTTATTTTTCTCTTTTTTTGGATATAGCCCTGATAACCAACCCCACGGCTAAACTTGCGCCAATAAGTATAAGAAGATTAGAGGAGAAAAACACGACGAGAAATTCTAAAGGGCTGGGCATATCATAGGCTATTTTTAACATTGCAATACCTGCTGCCATAAATAAAAGTGATGCCAAAAATCCTATAATAATAAACATTTATCTTTTAAAATGATCCCATCCTTTTGGGGTTAACTCTCTTTTTTTGCCATTTAAATCAATAAGAAAAAATCCTTTCTCTGCTGTTATCTCCCCAACCTCAAAAATTGAATTCCCAATTTCATTTAAATATATCTTTTTTATATCATTAGCTTTTTCTTTTGGTACAGTAAAGATAAGCCTATAATCTTCTCCACCAGATAAAGCAAAATCCAAATAAGAAATTCTCTCACTTTTACAAAAATTTATCAACTCCTTAGATACAGGAAGTTTATCTTGAAAGATTATACACCCTTTCTGACTTTCTTCTAATATATGTCCAAGATCTTGAGCGAAGCCATCACTAATATCAATCATAGAGGTAGCCAAAGATGTCTTTGCTATTGTTTTTCCCTCTTTAATATGAGGAATTGGTCTAATAAATGTTTCAACAAGAGGAAATAATTCAGGGGTTACCTCCTTTTTTATCTCAAGGATGTGAAGCCCTGCCCTTGCATTACCAAGGGTTCCTGTAACAAAAATTTTATCTCCTGCTTTGGCACCCTTTCTATAAAGAAGGGCATCTTTATCTGCAAAGCCAA
>JAFDIG010000056.1 GCA_019308145.1 Deltaproteobacteria bacterium
CACCCTCGTATATCAAGACAACTTATCAAGACGATCTTATCAATCCTATTAATTTAAAAGAAATAAAAAAAGATGTTGATATGGTTGCCATCACTGTAAGCACTAAAACAGCTTGTAGAGCATATAGAATTGCAGAAGCATACAGAGAAAAAGGGGTAAAAGTTGTAATGGGAGGTATACATCCGACTGCCCTGCCCTATGAGGCATTAGAATATGCTGACTCTGTAGTAATTGGAGAAGCAGAAAAGATTTGGCCTAAATTAATTAAAGATTTTGAAAACGGAAGGCTTTCTCCTATGTATCGCCAAAATGAATTTATTGATTGTTCTTTAATCCCCTTTGCAAAAAGAACTCTTTGTTATAACTATCATTATCCTCCTATCGCACCAATTCAGATAACAAGAGGATGCCCACATTTATGTGAATTCTGCTCAGTAAGAACATTTTTTGGCGGCAAATACAGAAAGAGGCCTATTGATGCTGTTATTGATGAGATAGCTTCTATTTCAAGACCTGTTATCATGATACATGATGACAATATTATTGGAGATGAAGGATATGCCAAAGAGCTTTTAAGTAAAATGATACCATTAAAAAAAAGATGGGTTGGACAGGCATCCCTTAAAGGATTAAATAAAAAAGGTATAGTAAAACTTCTTAAAAAAAGCGGTTGCATTGGGCTTCTTATAGGGTTTGAATCTATTTCTGAAAAAAATATTAAACAATCAAAAAAGTTTCAAAATAATCCAGCTAAATATATGGAAGTTATAGATATGTTACATAAAGCAGGGATCATGATCTGGGCTTCTTTTATTTATGGATTAGATTATGATGATGAAACTATTTTTGAAAAAACAGTGGAATTTGCTATTAAAGCACGTTTCCTTTCAGCTGTTTTTGCTATACTTACTCCTTATCCTAAAACTCCAATCTATGAACGGTTAAAAAAAGAAGGAAGACTTATTGATGAAAAATGGTGGCTAAAGGAAGACCAGGAAAAAAGAGCACCTCATTTTATACCAAAAAATATATCCAGGGAAAAACTTCGTGAAGGTTGGCAGTGGTCTTGGAAGAAATTTTATTCAGTAAGCTCTATTATCCGTCGTTTCCATTATAATTATCCCCACCAAATCTTTCCAAACCTTATCCATTTCCCTTTTAATTTTCAAAGAAAAAGATTTGCAAAAAAGAAAATTATTAAAGGTGAATTGATTTTTAAAAAATAGAAATTTAAAGCAAAATTGATAACTATATTTTAAATATTTAAAAAGAATTTGGGAGCGATTTTTCCCTCATTACTCTCTTTATTTTTTCATTATATTTAAGTAATTTAAAAGTCGCTCCCATTCTAATCTTTTTTATATATAAACAGTATACAAATTAAAATATAATTTGTTATCACATTTAAGAAAATAAATCATTTTACATAAAGAATAGATTCTTTGCTCAAATCTCCTTTTCCCAAATTAACTTGAAATTCCGAAAAGGCTTCTTAATAGGTATTAGTTTACTAATCTCTTTTACCTTCTCAACAATCTTATAATATTTTAAAACCAAAAATGTAAATTAACTTTTAAAATAATAACATTCTTTTATAAAAGAATTTATTTTTCCAATAACCTAATAGGTAAGAAAATTGAATTTGTTCATATTTCAATTTTTAATGTGAACTAATTTTGCATTTATAGCAACAACTACTGTGCTTATTGACATTAAAATTGCTCCAATAGCAGGGCTTAGGACAAAACCTTTTGTTGCAAGCACTCCTGCTGCTAAAGGTATAGCAAATATGTTATAACCTGTTGCCCACAAAAGGTTTTGAACCATCTTTTTATACGTAGCACGAGCTAAGTGAAATATAGAAACAACATCTTTTGGATTACTTTTGACAAGTATCACATCGGCTGTCTCAACTGCCACATCACTTCCAGCACCAATTGCTATTCCAAGATTAGCAGTTGCTAAAGCAGGAGCATCGTTAATTCCATCTCCAGTCATGGCGACCTTTAACCCTTGAGCCATTAGCTCTTTGATCTTATCTGCTTTATAGTCCGGGGGCACCTCGGCAAAATAGTCATCCAAATTAAGTGTAGTAGCTACTGCCTTGGCTACTTCAAGTCTATCACCTGTTAACATTAAACATCTAATACCCATCTTGTGAAGGGTATTAATAGCTTCTTTAGACTCCTTACGTATAGTATCGCCAACAGCTATTGCACCTAAAACATGATCATCTTCTAAAACAAAAACAACGGTTCTGCCTTGTTGATAATGCTCTTTAATACTGCTTTCATTAATTGAAAAAGAATTTTCATTAAGGTAGTTAGGGCTTACCACCAAAAACCTTTTTTCTCTAATATTCCCTAAAACTCCTTTGCCTTTTATTGCTTTAAAATCCTCAACCTTTTCAATAGAGATTGAACGCTTTTTTGCCTCTGATAAAATACCTCTACCAATAGGATGTTCAGAGTAAGCTTCTAAAGAAGCGGCTATTTTCAATATCTCCTCTTCTGTTCGATCTGACAAAGAAATTATTGCTTTTATTCCAAAGTTACCTTCTGTTAAGGTACCTGTTTTATCAAAAACAACAGCATCGATAAACCGGGAGTTTTCAAAAGCAGTGCGGTTACGAAGAAGTAATCCGTGCCGAGCTGCTATAGAAGTTGTAACTGCTACAACAAGTGGTACAGCAAGCCCTAATGCATGTGGACAAGTTATTACCATTACTGTTACCATCCTTTCAATGGCATAAGATAATTCTTTTCCTAAAAAGAGCCAAACCGCTAAAGTAATAGAACCTGTTGAAATAGCTATAATAGTGAGCCAAAAAGCAGCTCTATTTGCCAAATTTTGAGTTTTGGACTTTGTCTCTTGAGCCTTTTTTACCATGTCTAAAACTTGTGAAAGAAAGGTCTCATTGCCAATTTTTTCAACCTTTACTGTTATAGAACCATCACCATTAATAGCCCCTCCAATAACCTTTGATCCTGCCATCTTATGAACTAAATGTGACTCACCAGTAAGCACTGATTCATCAACATTAGAATGCCCCTCAATCACTATACCATCAGTAGGTATCTTTTCACCTGGTTTAACAACGAATCTATCCCCCTTTTTTAAATTATCAAGTGGTATATCTTCTATGCTGCCATCATCTTTTAAGAGATGCGCATAAGAAGGTAGCAATTTTACTATTTCATAAAGAGCTTTAGATGCACCCACTATTGATTTCATCTCGATAAAATGACCAAGGAGCATGATATCTATTAGGGTTGATAATTCCCAAAAAAATACTTTTCCTTTAACCCCCAAAACAACTAATGTACTATAAACATAAGCAACAGTAATAGCAATCGCTATTAAAGTCATCATCCCTGGCTGCTTTTTTGCAAGCTCATCAAAAAAACCTTTTATAAAAGGTTTGCCACCATAAAAGAAGACGAAAGACGCAAGAAAAAGCAATATGTATATACTATATGGAAAAGTAACTTTTTTCTGAATACCTAATATAGATTGAATCATTGGGGAAAGAGCCATTATAGGAATAGTTAAAACAAGGCAAATCCAGAAACGTTTACGTAAATCATTGATCATCTCTAAATGGTGATCCTCATGGGAAACATGTTTAGCATGATCAACTTCATGGGCTATTTCTTCCTTTTTTTCTAAGCCTTTTTCTCCACCCTTCATAGGTCCCATATCGTGAGCCATCTGTTTATGTTTTTTTTCATGGGTATGTAAGGTATGTATATCTCCTTTTTCATTTTTATGTTTGTTATTCATTTTTTTACTTTCCTTTTTAAAATTTTAAGAGATCCTTCATTCTCGATGATTCCATTCAATTAATTTTACTTCAATATTCGCACGTTCAACCTCCTTTATAAAAATATGTGATAATTTATCTGGGCTCCCTTTATAAAACAAACGAATTGTAAATTTAAATATAGAAATATCTTTTTCATAATCTCTTTTAAAATCAAAATGTAAAATTTTAAATTTTTCTTTTTTGATAATATCTATAATAAATGATGGTTCAACATATTTTTTGGTAATAATAGTAACTATTCTATATATGTCTTTCTTGAAAATTCTTTCAAACCGTTTAAAAATGATTAGAGATAAAAGAGCAATAAGAGTAGTTGAAACTGCTATTTTGTAATTACCAGAACCTGACGCCATGCCAATAGCAGCAGCAACCCATAAACATGACGCTGTTGTTAAACCCCTGATTGTAAAGCCTTCCTTTATAATTGCCCCAGCACCTATAAAACCTATACCCGTAACAACTTGTGCTGCAATACGGCCTGGATCAATTCTTATCCAATTACCTGGCATGGTTTGACCAAGTGATACAATTGATTCTGATAAAATCATAAAAAGTGCGGAACCTAAACTAACAAGCATATGTGTACGCAAACCAGCAGCCCTTCCATGCATATCGCGTTCTATGCCGATTAATGCCCCAAGAAAAGCTGCTATAATAAGTCGCATAATAAGTATAGTAGTTGTTTCGTGCAATAGCCCATTAAACATAAATTTTCTCCAAATATAGTATTAAATAAAGAAAAGCATAAAGTTAAAAAAATATTCAACAGTTTTTACTTTTAGAAAATAGAAATACTAAATATTACTAATTTTATTATTTTAATCAATTTTAAGCAAATAAATTTTTAAATAAAAAAATTTATTTTATTAATAAACAACTTCAAGAAGATATAACCCATAAGGTGGGGCTGTTGGACCTGCTTTTTCTCTGTCTTTTGCTTCTAATATCTCTTTTATATATTTAGGTGGATATTTACTTGTCCCTATTTCAACAAGAGTTCCTACAATGTTTCTTGCCATCTGTTTTAAAAATCCATTTGCAAATATAATGATATTTATAAAATCCCCTTTTTCTTTGTTAATTTTAATCTCAAATATTTCTCTAACTGATCCTCTTATCTCACTTCCAGAAGCACGAAAAGAAGAGAAATCGTGCTTACCAATAAGATATTTGCATCCCTCTGACATCTTATAAATGTCAAGAATAGTTGGTATATGCCAAACACGAAAACGATCTATCGCGGAGGGTAAAGCTCTATTTAATATACGGTATAGATAACGTTTTCCTATAGCTGATCTTTGAGCATGAAATTCTTGACCAACATCTTTTACATCTTTTACGACAAGATCATCAGGCAAAAGGGAATTAAGTCCATTTAAAAAACCATCTAATGGAATAGTTGAGGCAGTATTAAAATGTGCAACTTGAGCTAAAGCATGAACCCCTGCATCAGTCCTTCCAGCAGCTATTAATTTTATCTTTTCATTTGTCATCTTTTGCAAAGCATCAACCAAAACCCCTTGAACTGTTCTTAAACCAGGCTGAAACTGCCAGCCATGAAATCCTGTTCCATCATACTCTAATATAAGCTTGATCCGTCTCATTGCTTTATATTATCAACTTTTTATACGTTTTAAAGAATTATTTTTTAGATTGATAAAAAAAGCTGGTCATATTGTTATGATGACCAGCTTTTTTTATTTCTTTATTTTTTATAAAATTTTATCCCATTCTCAATAATATAGGGGCTATCACCAGAGAGACTACGCTCATAAGCTTAATAAGTATATTCATGGTAGGACCTGATGTATCTTTACATGGATCGCCAACTGTATCGCCAATAACGGCTGCTTTATGTGCATCTGAACCTTTTCCTCCAAAATGGCCCTCTTCTATATATTTTTTTGCGTTATCCCAAGCCCCTCCGCCATTTGACATAGAAACTCCCAAAAGGACTCCTGATAATGTTGCCCCAACTAAAGTACCTCCTAATGCCTCTTTGCCAATCAAAAAACCAACAGCTACAGGTGTAAACACACCAATTAGACCGGGAAGAATCATCTTTTTAAGGGATTCAACCGTGGCAATATGAACGCATTTAGCAGGTTGAGGTTTCCCAGTCCCTTCCATAAGTCCAGGTATTTCTCTAAACTGACGTCTTATCTCTTCAACTAATTTAAAGGCTGCTTCCCCAACAGCTGTCATTGTAAGGGATGCAACCAAAAATGGTACTATTCCACCTATAAAAATTCCTATAACAACATATGGATTGGTTATGTCTATGGTCTTAAGACCAACTGCTTGGGTATAAGCAACAAAAAGAGCAAGAGCAGTTAAGGCAGCAGAACCTATTGCAAAACCTTTTCCAATAGCTGCGGTTGTATTTCCTAAAGCATCAAGCCCATCAGTAATCTTCCTTGTTTCAGGACCAAGGCCGCTCATCTCTGAAATCCCCCCAGCATTATCAGCAATAGGTCCATAAGCATCAACGCTCATTGTCACCCCCACAGTTGATAGCATACCAACAGCAGAAATACCAATCCCATAAATACCTGATGTTTTATATGCAATAAAAGTAGCTAAACAAATACCAAGAATAGGAAGCGCTGTACTCTCCAAAGCTACTGCCATCCCTGTAATGATTACTGTTGCAGGACCTGTTTGAGCAGACGCAGCAATTGTACGGATAGGTTTAGCAGATGTATAATATTCGGCAATCAACCCTATAGCCATACCACATAAAAGGCCTGAAAGTACAGCCCAAAATACTCCCATGGGAAGCCCAATAAGTTTATTTATAATGATTGTAAAAATCACAAGGAAAAGACCCGCTATAAAAGTTGAATACCTAAGTGCTGCTTGTGGGTTTATTCTTGAAAGTACTTTTATAGAGAGAATACCGATAAAAGAGGCAATTAAACCTGCCATAACAACAAGAAGAGGCATAGACATGTATTCAATTCTATTAGTTGCGCACATAGCTGCTGTAGCACCAATAGCAATTGTCGCAACAACTGAGCCAACATAGGATTCAAATATATCAGCTCCCATTCCAGCTATATCTCCTACGTTATCTCCTACATTATCAGCGATAACACCAGGATTCCTAGGGTCATCTTCAGGTATTCCTGCTTCTACTTTTCCTACTAAATCAGCTCCTACATCTGCAGATTTTGTATAAACTCCACCACCCATACGAGCAAATAAGGCTATAGAACTTGCTCCCATAGCATATCCATTGATAATTTTAGCAGTAGCTGGATCTTTTCCAAATATGTAAAAAAATATGCCAAGACCTATTAACCCTAAGCTTGCTACCGACAAACCCATAACAGATCCACCAAAAAAACTTATTGAAAGTGCCTTTGCTTGACCCTGAGTATTAGCAGCCTCTGCAGTTCGTACATTAGCCCTTGTTGCTGCTGTCATCCCTATGAAACCAGCTAACATAGAACTAATAGCACCAGAAAGGAAAGCAACAGAAGTTTGCCAGTTTATCTGCCAATAAAGAAGAAAAAAGACTAAAATAATGAAAAGCACTAAAATAGAGTATTCTCTCTTTAGAAAAACCATTGCCCCTTCATGAATAAACCCTTCCAGCTCTTGCATTTTTTCCGTTCCAGCAGGTTGTTTTTTGATATAAAGAAAAATTAAGATCGCAATAAATATTCCTATCAGGCCTAATACAGGTGCAAACTGTGTGAAATACATTATCACTACCTCCTTATTCTTTAGCTAAAAAAGAATATCATCTCTTAATATTTACTGAAAATCTTGTTAAAAAATTAAAAGGCTTTTGTTACAAAAGCCAGATCTTTAGGTAACCTATTAAATATTACAAAAAATAAAAAAGATCAAGTAATTTTTTTCACAAATAAATTTTTTTTAATTAAACTGGGTCATTGCACGTTCTATTCCTTGATTTATAATAGTAAGAACAGCTTTAGATGCTAATGGAACTATCTCTTTAACAAGGGAAAATTCCTCATTTGAAAAGATTGAAAGAACAAAATCTGCTCCATCAACTCCATTGGGGGGGCGACCTATTCCTACCTTCACCCTTGTAAAATCTGGTGAACCTAACTCGCTAATGATTGATGCTATACCTTTATGCCCAGCGGAACCCCCTCCTACCTTGATCTTTAATCTTCCCAATTCTATATCCATATCATCATGAATTATAATAATATCTTTTAAATCAGGTCTATAATATTTAAACAAGCCTTCAACTGCCACTCCACTTTGATTCATATAAGTATCAGGTTTTGCTAAAATAATCATCTGATTTTTAAAATTTCTTTTTCCAACCAAAGCATTAAATTCTTTTTTATTTAAAGGGATTTTCATTTCATCAGAAAGATAATCAATAACAAGAAAACCAATGTTGTGTCTTGTTAGTTCAAATTTTTTACCAGGATTTCCAAGACCAACAACCAGTTTCACCTTTTTCCCTTTTATTTTCCATTTTATTATTCAGAGCTAGATGATGGCTCTTTTTCAACCTCTTTCTCTTTTCCTTCTTCCTCCTCTTCTTCTTCTTTCTCTTCAGCTACTTCTTCTACAGCAGGTGGGATCACTGTCACAATTGCAAAATTTGTATCAGCAATAACTTCAACATTTTCAAGCTTAAGCTCTTTTGCATGAATAGATTGTGAAAAATCGAGGTTTGATACATCAACTTCTATTTTATCTGGCATATATTGAGGCAAACATTCAACCTCTATCTCTCTTCTAAGAAGTTCAAGAATTCCTCCTTTTTCAACACCTACAGATTTTCCAACCACAACTATAGGAACACGAACCCTCAATTTTTGATCCATTTTTACTTCATAAAAATCTGCATGCAAACACTCTCTTTTAATAGGATCAATCTGATAATCTTTAAGCATAACTTTTTTTTCAAGGAATTTACCATCCTGTTTAATCCTTAAATCAAATATAACATTAAGGGCAGAGCTTTTAGATAATAGTTTATATAAGCTTTTAGCATCTACATTTAGTGGAATATTTTCCGTATATTTTCCATAAAATATCGCAGGAATAAGTCCTTGTTTTCGTATCTTGCGATTTGCCTCCTTGCCAGTCTTCTCTCTGATGGTTGCCTCTATTACAATATTTTCCATTTTTTCCCCTTTCTTGCTTGATTTCTATTTAAAGAGTGAGCTTACTGATTCATCATTATGTATCCTTCTAATTGCTTCTCCTAAAAGAGTTGAAACCGAAATAACTTTTATTTTATTCCATTCATGGGAATTCTTTTTTAAAGGGATAGTATCTGTAACAATAAGCTCCTCAATACATGAGTTTTTGAGATTCTCGATTGCCTTCCCTGAAAGAACAGGGTGGACACAACATGCATAAACCCTCTTTGCCCCATTCTTCTTCAAAGCTTCGGAAGCGTTTGTAAGTGTACCAGCAGTATCAACAATATCATCATAGATAACTGCAACCTTCCCCTTAACTTCTCCAACGATATTCATAACCTTTGATTCATTAGGTTTATCTCGCCTTTTATCTATGATAGCAATAGACGCTGAAAGGCGTTTTGCTAAAGCACGGGCCCTTTCAACACCACCTGCATCAGGTGACACAATAACTAGGTCGTTAGCAAACCTTTCCCTTAAATAATCAAGTAAAACGTAAGAAGCAAAAAGATGATCAACTGGTATATTAAAGAATCCTTGAATTTGCCCTGCATGGAGATCAATAGTAAGAAGACGTGATGCTCCTGCAACAGTAATAAGATCTGCTACCAATTTAGCCGATATTGGGGCTCGTGGTAATACTTTTCTATCCTGTCTGGCATATCCATAATAAGGAAGGACAGCTGTGATTCTTTCTGCTGAAGCACGCTTTAAGGCATCGATTAAAATTAAGAGCTCCATTAGATTATCATTAGGTGGAAAGCAAATAGATTGAACTACGAATACATCCATGCCTCTTACACTCTCATTTATCGTTACCTCTATCTCCCCATCGCTGAATTTCCTAACATTAGCATCTCCGATAGAGATTTCCAGATAATTACAAATTTTTTCAACCAATTCTTTATTTGAATTGCCAGTAAAAATTCTCAAATTTCTATTATCCATATCTTAATCTTTTCAAAAAAAAGAACGATCCATTTTGGATTCGTTCAAGCATTCATCTGGCTGGGGTGGGAGGATTCGAACCTCCGAATGCAGGATCCAAAATCCTGTGTCTTACCGCTTGACGACACCCCA
>JAFDIG010000420.1 GCA_019308145.1 Deltaproteobacteria bacterium
TTAATTATGCAAAAAATAATCACATTGAATCAAAGAGATCCCCATATTTTGCTGTTCTTCTAATGGATGGAGATCATATGGGAAAGCTTATAAGTGGTGAAGGGATTAAGGCAAAATGGAGAGATATAATGCATTCTTCCATTATTGAACAACTAAAAGGTTCAGGAAAGGGTAAGAAATGGTTTGAACAGGATATGATAGAGCAACAAAGAAGAATGGGGCCTTCAATCCATGCTGCGATAAGTGAAGCATTAACAAATTTCTCTATTTCTGCTGTGCCTACAATAATACATCATTTTGGAGGAGAATTAGTCTATGCAGGGGGTGATGATTTGCTCGCATTAATGCCAACCGATAGGGTTTTAAAAGCAGCAAAATTTATTAGAGAAATTTACNACAGATCTGCATGGTTTATAAAAGAAAAGAATCTATTACCAGAAAAATATAAAAAACTTTATGAAAATAGTGAGGTTATTATGCCATCAATGGGAGAAGGTTGCACAATAAGTGCTTGTATAATTATTGCACACCATAAAGATCCTTTAAGAGGGCTTATAAAACGAGCACACTATCTTTTAGATAAAATGGCAAAAGAAAAAGGAGGTAGAGATGCAATTGCAGTATCTTTAAAGAAGAGAGGAGGCGGAGAGAGAATATTTGTAAACAAATGGGATTATGACGGCGACATCATAAAAAAGATCGAAGAATTTACAGAAATATTATCAGATCTTAAAGCATCATCAAAAATGATTTATAACCTTAATAACTTTTTTGAGGTTTTAAGTTCAGAAAAAATAGATGAAGGTGATAGGAAAAAGTTTATTGCTTCAATGATTGAAAGAAATAGAATTTTAGATGAAGAAAAAAAAGGCAAAGAATGGGAAGAAACAAAGTTAAAGCGTGCTGAAATGATTAATAAACTTCTTAATAATAAAGCATCTGGTAAAAGGCTCGATCATTCTGCCTTATTGATCGCTCGACATTTAGCAGGAGGTGGAAAATGAAATCATTTTTTATTGAGCCAAATGATACATTATTTTTTAGAGGTGGAGATCCTATGGGAATGGGAGAATCTCACGATATAGACTTCAGATTTCCACCTGGGAAGGAAACCTTCATTGGTGCAGTTCGTTCTTGGCTTTTAGCTTTATATTGTAAACGGTTTAAGAGATATATAAATGAATGTAAAAATTGCGAAAAACTGAAAGAATGTAAAATTAAAGAAATTGTTGGCAAATCCTCTGACAAACCAAAATTTAATCTTTATGGTCCATTACTTGTTAAAAAAGAGAAAAACAGCTTAATCCCTCTTTTTGTTCCACCTAAAAACATCTTTGTTGATAATAATTATAATACAATAAAGTTACTTCCTGTAAAAGTACCTGGAATAACAGATCTTGAAGATCTCTATTTACCATTTCATAAAAGCGTAGAAGATTCTGAACCTATCAATGGTTATCTTACAGACAAAGGAATGGAAAAAATCGTATCAAAAAATGGAAAAATAAATCTAAAGGATAATATCATTTCAAATGAGAATATTTATAGCATTGAAGAAAGGGTTGGGATAGCGTTAGAACGTAGAACAAGAAAAACAAAAGAGAGGATGATATATTTTACAAGACATATAAGATTTAAACAGGATATAGGTTTTTATATAGAAATAGAAGGTGCAGACAACTTATTACCAGATAAAGGCATAATCGCATTAGGAGGTGAAAACAGAACATGTGATATATATAAAGTAAAACCTATAAAATTACCAAATACAAAAAAAATCGAAAATAACAAAATAAGCCTTATCACCTTATTTCCTCAAAAAATTAATATTAACAAAGGGATTTTCCCTTCATGGATCGATGAAAAAAGAGAAGGTATTATTCCCAATACAATGGTTAAGGTAAAAGTAGTTTCAATATTTTCTGATAAACCAGAATATGTTGGTGGATTTGATATGGTTAAAAAGATGTCAAAACCAATAGAACCTTATATCCCTGCAGGCACTGTTTATTTTTCTGAAATCATTGAAGGAAATAAAGAGGAACTATTAACACAAAAAGAATTCATTATAGGAGGTTGGTAATATGTATACAGAATCAGCAATTTTATCATTGTACTTTGAAAGTCCACTCCATGCAGGAAGTGGAACTTCAACAGGGGCAATAGATCTGCCTATTCAAAGAGAACGTATAACAAGCTGGCCAATGATCCAATCATCAGGATTAAAAGGTGCTTTAAGAGCAACCATGGAAGAGATT
>JAFDIG010000057.1 GCA_019308145.1 Deltaproteobacteria bacterium
CCATTTTATGAATAATTTTTGGTGCAAATTCTTCAACTTGGATAGGGACAAGAACTTCTTTAAATTTAGGATGAGCCTCTATATAACGTTCAAGCTGATACCTTAAATCTATTAATTTATTTTCTACAATTTCAGTTAAATCAGACTCTGCTTGAATCATGAGATCACTTTCCATAACCTTTATATTAAAGGTTATTAAATCCTCACTTTTCATAAATCTTCTATAGGTGCGATTTGTAAAAGAAGATAAATTCGTCACTTATAGCGCCTCTTAAACCTTGTAAAAAATATAGATTAAAAAAACATTTATAAGAAATTTCTGTTTTAAAGATTTGGTATAAAAAATAACTTCATTAATATTATTAAATTAATAGAGGAATATTGTCAATAAAAATAGTGTGATATGAGAATTTTAGATAAGAGCAAGATAAAGCGGATAAATCAGTACTATATGACAAAAGTTTTTTATTTTTAAAAAAATTTGAGTTATAGGGAAAATGATTTATTAAAAAATATTACTAATGATTTTTAGAAGTATTTAGAAACAAATTTTAAGAAAGACCTTCTTTTTTTGCAATATGTTTCATTAATCCACCATCTTTTATCAATTGTTGCATAAAAGGAGGAATAGGTTGAGCAGTATATTTTTCTTTTTTTGTAATATTTATTATTATACCAGTATCACCATCTACCTCTATCTCATCACCATTTTCTATCCTTTCAGAGGCTTGGGCAGATTCAAAAATAGGAAGCCCCATATTAAAACTATTTCTATAAAATATGCGGGCAAAGCTTTTTGCTATAACACAAGAAATGCCAGCAGTTTTTATAGCAATAGGTGCATGTTCTCTTGAAGATCCACAGCCAAAATTTTTATCTGCTACGATAATATCGCCTTTTTTTATTTTTTTAACGAAATCTGGATCCTTGTCCTCCATCAAATGTTTTGCCAATTCATTAGGATCAGAACTGGTGAGATAACGTGCAGGTATTATTACATCAGTATCTATATCAGAACCAAATTTCCATGCTTTCCCTTGAAATTTCATCTCTAATACCTCATTTCTTACATATTTTTAGAAGTAAATATCATCTACAATCTAAATTTGTCAACTATTTTTATTTGACACTTATAAGATGAGTAAGATATTATATCAAAAATATAATTTATAGGATCAAATTTATTATTTGCATAGTAGATGTTAAAATAAGTAGTTAGTATAAAACAGAGGAGAAAAGTGAAGAGAAATTATGATTATATTATTATTGGTGGCGGAATAATAGGGTTGTCTGTAGCCTATAATTTATCAAAAAAAGGCGCAAATAATATTCTTTTGCTGGAAAAAGATTTTGTTGGAGAAGGTTCAACTGGAAAATGTGCTGGTGGAATAAGGTTACAGTTTTCAACTGACATTAATATTAGATTTTCTATTTTAAGCAGGAAAATATTTGATAATTTTAAGGAGGAATTTGGGGTTGATCCAGAGTTCAAAAAGGTTGGATATCTTTTTTTGGCAACAGAAGAATCTGAGCTTTCAATATTTGAGAAAAATATTGCTCTTCAAAGAAAGTTTGGGATTGACGTTGAGCTTTTAACTCAAAAGGAGATAAAGAAACGTTGGCCCTATTTAAAGACAGATGATATAAAAGGGGGAACCTTTTGTGCACAGGATGGTTATGCTGGTCCACATGAAGTAGTCCAAGGTTATATGAGAGCTATTAGAAGATTAAAAAAGGTTGATATTATGCAAAAAGAAGAGGTAATAGGGATTGATTTTAAGAATAATCTTTGGAAAGTGAAAACAAAAAAAGAATATTTTAATTCCCCTTTGGTAATAAATTGCGGAGGCCCATACGCAAGAAATATAGCAAATATGGCAAAAATTAATATTCCAATCTCTCCTATTAGAAGGCAGATCTTTGTAACAGAGCCTTTTGATATGATAAAAGGTGATATTCCTCTTACAATAGATTTAGCAAGAGGATGGTATTTTCGCAGAGAAGGCAAAGGGATTTTGATGGCAGGCCCACAAGATGAAAAGGAAAGTTTCAATACTACCACCGATTTTGAAGGTATGACCTATGCAGCAGAGAATGGTGTTTACCGTGTTCCAATATTTTCATCATGCCGATTTGCTACGAGCTGGGCAGGATTATATGAGATTTCACCTGATAGTCATGCTATAATGGGAGAGGTTGAAGGTAATAAAGGCTTTTATATAGCAGCAGGCTTTTCTGGTCATGGTTTCCAACATGCGCCAGCTGCTGGTCTTCTAATGGCTGAATTGATTTTAGAGGGAAATGCACATACTATTGATATAACCCCTCTTTCGCCTTCACGATTTGCTAAAGGAAGACTTATAAAAGAATCCTTAACAGCTTTTAAAGAGTAATAACTCTTTACATAAAATTCTTCTTAATAGAACATAAAATTCTCTTTTAAAGGAGGTATTAGCTTGGAAAATGTATTTGACACCTTAATGGAAAGAGGATTTATTCAGCAAACTACAGATGATGAAGCATTAAAAGAGATATTAGGGGAATCTTTTATAACCTGCTATATAGGGTTTGATCCTACCTCTGATAGTTTTCATGTTGGTTCTTTAATCCCTATTATGGCTCTTGCTCATATGCAACGCGCAGGACACAAGCCAATTGCTTTAATAGGTGGAGGAACAGGGCTTGTTGGTGATCCAAGCGGAAAAACTGAAATGAGGCAACTTTTAACATTAGAACAAATAGAATCTAATGCAAAAGGTTTAAAAGAACAGCTTAAAAGATTTCTTGATTTTAATGAAGATAAGGCATTGATGCTTAATAATGCTGACTGGTTGGTTCCCCTTAATTATATAGAGTTTTTAAGGGATATAGGTCGTCATTTCTCTGTTAACCGAATGCTTGCTGCTGAATCTTATCGGCAGAGATTGGCCACTGGTTTAAGTTTTATTGAATTCAATTATATGCTTTTGCAGGCTTATGATTTTTATTACCTTTATAAACATTATAACTGTATTCTACAGATGGGTGGTAATGACCAATGGGGAAACATCGTTGCAGGGATAGAGCTTGTAAGAAGAATGGAAGGAGCGACTATCTATGGCATGACCTTCCCTCTTATAACAACTGCTACTGGTGAGAAGATGGGGAAAACAGCAAAAGGTGCTGTATGGCTTGATCCTAAAAGGACAACCCCTTATGAGTATTATCAATACTGGATAAACTGTGACGACAGAGATGTAGAAAGATTTCTTGCTTTCTTTACCTTCTTGGATATGGAGGAGATAAAAAGGATTACATCTGTTACAGGAGAAGAGCTCAAAAAGGCAAAGGAGATCCTTGCATTTGAAACCACAAAGATCTGTCATGGAGAAGAGGCAGCAAAAAAGGCGCAAGAAAGTTCAAAAGCCTTATTTGCAGGTAAGGGAGATGAGATAAGCTCTGTTCCTACAAAATATATCGAACCAGAAAAAGTTGAAAAAGGCATGCCAGCTTTTGTTTTTCTGGCACGTGTAGGCCTTTGTAAAAGTAGTAGCGAGGCAAGAAGGCTTATTACTCAGGGCGGCATCTATATAGAGAAGGAAAGAGTTAAAGACCCTGAGATGTTTATCACACTTGACCATTTCCCTAAAGGAGAGTTGCTCTTAAGAGCTGGTAAAAAAAGATATTTAAGGGTAGTTTTAGATAAAAATTAAGGGATTAGAATAAGAATTAAAATGAAAGATATACTTCCTTTAATTATCTTTACAGATCTTGATGGTACCTTGCTTGACTCAGAGAGTTATTCATTTGAGGATGCAAAGCAAGCATTAGAAATAATAAGAAAAAAGGATATCCCTTTAATCTTTTCAACAAGCAAGTCCCGTGATGAAACTATATATTATCGAAAGTTAATGGAAAATAATCATCCTTTTATAGTGGAAAATGGGGGAGGGATATATATCCCTTTTAATTATTTTAATTTTGAACTTTCCTATAATCGAAAATGGAATGGATATATAATAATAGAGTTAGGGATGCCTATCAAAAAGATAAGGGAGCTGATCCATAAAATAAGAGATAAAAATGGTTGGCAAATTAAGGGATTTGGGGATATGGATGTTGAGGAGGTGATGAATTTAACATCTCTTCCTTATAATCAAGCAAAGCTTGCTATTGTTAGGGAGTATGATGAACCAGCTGTAATTCATGATAGAGATATCATACCTTATTTAAGAAAAGAGCTTTTAAAAGAAAAACTAAACTTAACTATTGGTGGGAGGTTTATTCATATTCATGGAGATAATGACAAGGGAAAAGCAATGGATAAATTGGTTAGGTTTTATAAGAGAGTTAATCCTAATATAAAGATCATAGCATTAGGTGATAGTGATAACGATCTTCCTATGCTTAAGCGAGCAGATATTCCAATTGTTATAAAGAGAAAGGATGGAACTTTTTTAAAAAAGGATGATTCTTCTTGGAGAATTTCACCATATCCAGCACCAAAAGGGTGGGCTTGTGTGATAGAAGAGGTTTTAGAGGATCTTAATTTCTAACAAAGGAGGAAATTAATGGGTGATTTTTTTCAAAATGGGGAGGTAACCAATCTTCATCTCTTTTCAAGAAATAATGTTGAAAAATTGGAAAGGGAACTTTTAGAATTTTCTCGTGTAAGGCCTTTAGCTCTTGTGCTGCCACTCCTTTTTTCTGATTTAAAAAGCGAGGCATTTTTAAAGATTTTAGCTGAGCTTTCACATATCCAATATATAAATGAGATCGTGATTACCTTAGGCATGGCTAATAAAAAAGAATTTTTAGAGGCAAAATCTATTTTAAGCCCTCTTGGTAAAAATGCTGTTATTATATGGAATAGCGGTGATAACATACAATCCCTTTATCATCTTTTAAACAAAGAGAATATACCTACTGGCGGGGATGGCAAAGGGAGAGCTGCTTGGATGGCTTATGGATATGTGCTTGCTAATGGGAAAAGTTATAGTATTACTTTGCATGATGGAGATATCCTGACTTATACAAGGGAATTTCTTGCAAGATTATGTTATCCTGTTTCAAACCCTAATCTTGATTACCAATTTTGCAAAGGATATTATCCAAGGATTGGGGATAATAAGCTTCATGGAAGAGCAACTCGTCTTTTTGTTACACCTTTAATTCGTGCTCTTAAGAAGATCATCGGATATCATGAATTCTTGGAATATCTTGATAGTTTTAGATATATTCTTGCTGGCGAATTTTCTATGGTGGCGGATTTAGCAAGGATAAATCGGATTCCTTCTGATTGGGGGTTAGAAATCGGTGTTCTTTCTGAGGTATTTAGGAACATATCTATTCGCAGGATATGTCAGGTAGAGCTTTGCGATGCTTATGATCATAAACATCAACCTCTTTCTCCAGATGATCCTGAAGAGGGACTTCTAAAGATGACAATAGATATTGCTAAAACCCTTTTTAGAAGCCTTTCATCTATGGGTGTTGTCTTTTCAGAAGGAATCTTTAAAGCACTGGTATCCACCTATATCAGAATAGCACAAGATTTTATTGCAAAATACCATGCAGATGCAATAATTGATGGACTTAACTTTGATAGGCACCAAGAGGCTTTAGCAGTTGAGACTTTTGTCAAGGCTATAAGGATAGCAAGTGAGGATTTTCTGAAAGATCCATTAGGTAGCCCATTTATTCCAAACTGGAATCGTGTTACTTCAGCTTTACCATACTTCTTTGATTCTTTGCTCAAAGCAGTTAAGGAAGATAATAAAGATCTATAAGAATAAGAAAAGGAATTGAATATATTCAATTTTCGTTGATATTATTTTGTTTATTATATGGATTTTAATAAAATAGAAAAAATCCTTTTATTTTTTCATAATTCAAAGCTTTTACTCTTAATTTTTACTTTTGTTTTGATTGTTCCTCTCTTTTTAAATAGCTTGCTTTTTATAGATTTGGGTGGACATGATGAAGGCCGTGTGGCAGGAATAGCAAAAGAGATGGCAATAAATAACCATTTCTTTATTCCAACATTAAATGGGATACCATTTTTGGAAAAGCCACCCCTATATCACTTATTAGCAAGAGCATCTTTTAAACTTTTTGGTAAAATAGACGAATTTAGCGTTCGCTTTCCCTCTTTTATTTCCGCGTTGGTTTCCTGTATTATTATTTATTTTTGGGGGACCTTCCTTTTAAATCCCCGGGCTGGTTTTCTATCCTCTTTGATTTTGGCAACTACTATAAACTTTTTTGAGGTTTCACATCAAGCCTTAACTGATGCTCCTCTTACTGCATCAATTTTATCTGCTCTTTTTTTCTTCTGGTTAGGAGAAAGATTTAAAGAGAAAAGAGGCAAATATAGAATCTTATCTCTTATTTTTATAGTTTTAGCCTTTTATTCTAAAGGGTTTATTGGAGTTTTTTGGGTAGGTTCGATAATTATTACATATCTTTTATTTTTAAAAAGGTTTAAAGAAACATTTTTTATTCTTATCTTTGGCATAATTGGGATTGTTTTAGGCACATTGCCTTGGTTTTTGGCTCTTTGGATAAAAGGAGGAACATGGTTTTTGAAATTTTTTCTCATTGTTAACCATCTCGGAAGATTTCTCGGGGGAAATTTAGGACATTCTCATTCTATTTTCTTCTACCTTAAACATTTTTTTACTCCTTTTTTACCATGGACTCCTTTCTTTCTAATTGGGTTATACCATTTGATCAAAAACAGAAATAAAAATGATAATAATATCCTTTTTTTGGTTTTATGCTTGATTGTTCCTTTGATTTTGCTCTCCCTTGCATCAACTAAGCGTGAGCTCTATCTTGTTCCATTATCACCATTTATCGCTCTTATTACATCATTATACCTAATAAAAGGAGAAGGGAAGCTGTTAAAAGTGTTTCTCTTTTTATGGGCTATTATTTTAATGATTTTGACTCTATCTTCTCCATTTTTTATCTTCTGGTTATCTCATTCTTTCAATACTGGTTTTTTAATTGTTTTTTTTTCTGGTATTTTTCTTGTCTCTATCATCTTTTTTATGTTAAAAAAGAAAAATTTTTTATATCTGATTGATATATCCCTTATTTTTCTTTCACCTCTTATCTTTGGTTATGCTTCTGTTATCTCTCCAATTTTAAATGAAAAATTTTCAATAAAGCCGTTTCTATTAAAGGCTAAGAGTATTATATCTTCAGAAGATCAGTTGCTGGGTTTTCATATTCAGGAAAGGGATCAAGGTAGGATTCCCTTTTATCTTGACCGTACTTTTATTAATCTTAAAACCCCGAACAAAGTGGCTTTTTTTATGAATAAAAATAAAAGGAGTTTTATTTTTGTGCGCGCTTATCATATCAAAGAGTTTTTGGAAAGGGTTTCAGCTATTCCAATATCTCCAAAGCTTTATCTATTGCTTTCATTTAAGCCAGAGAACAAAAAACAGGGATATTTTTTACTTTCAAATAAAAGGAATTAAAAATTTCTAATTTATGATAATTTTTATATCTTTAGGATCTTCACATCCTTTAAGAGATGATACCATCCCAATAACACTGTTTCTAAGAAATTTTTCTACAAAAGTTGTAAGCATAATATCTTTGCCATCTACAATTAGTTTTAATTCCTTTTCTTTTTTATTTTTTATAATGATTTCTTCTAAAAAATTGGCGATTTTTTCAACATCATCAAGATCAAAGCAGGGGACATCTATATTGTTAAACTTTTTATTGCTTACTACTGCTATTAAATTATCATCTTCTTTATTGCACATAAGGCCATGATGGACTTCCTTACGAAAAACCTCTATTTTTGGTTGTATATCTTTTTTATAACCTTCAGAAATGATAATGTCTACCTCTTGTTCAAATAGATCTTTTATTTCAGAAAGGGAATGGTCGTGTTCTACATCTTTAACAATCGCTATTTTGTTAGGAGAAGATATAATAACTACCTTAGCTCCTGCTCTTTTAAGACGATAACTATCTTTTCCTTCATGATCTATTTCAAAACCATGAACATCATGTTTAACTACTCCTACTTTATATCCTCTTTTATTTAAAACAGGTATGATTTTCTCTATAAAAGTAGTTTTACCGCTATTTGATTTGCCGACAATAGAAACAATTGGTATCATTTTATTCCCTTACATAAAAATAAAAAAAGGGGGAATACCCCCTTTTTTTATTCTTTTATCTTCCCTTCTTTTTTCATTTTTTCAAATTCAAGACCATGTTCTTCTTCCATCTCATGTTTTGTTAATTTTCCAGTGATCTTTACAAGATTCATTGGATATATATCAGGGTTAAATACAACCGAATACATATGCCATACTGCAATTGTGAGTGTAGCCAACACGGCTTCATAGAAATGGATAGTTCTCGCTAAAATGAAACCCCATTGAGGGAGGATAAGAGCTGCTTCTTTCTCAAACCAAAGAATAAAACCAGTAGCAGCCATTATAATTGTACCCCAAATCACTCCTATATATTCCATCTTCTCCACATAATTATATTTCCCAAATACTGGTTTTTCTTTTGATAAGCCAAGGTTATATTTAACCATTTTGATTGCATCTTTAATATCTTTAAATGTAGGGATAAGAGCTTTTAGATGTTCTCTTCCTCTTTTTGTATAACTTATATAATAAAGATGATAAAGCCCTAAAAGTATTTGGATAACACCAGCTACCCTATGGACTATTGCACGTATAGCCATACCTCCTTCCAACTTTATTATTGGCTTAACCCACCAAGCACCAGAGTATTTAAGAGCAAAACCTGATATCACTAATATAATAAAAGTGATTCCTAATAAAGCATGTTGTACCCTTTCATCAATGCTCCATCTTAAAAAGTATGGGCCTTTCTCACGAGCTTTAATAATCAATTTATGTAAGAAATCAATGAAGTTGTGGAGAAACATCAAGCCAATCAAGAAAATGATAAAAAAGATATAAAAGATCCTAACTATTTTAATAACTATTTCCCCAGTACTTTTAGGAGCTAAAGAAGGAGCAAAATGTACTGGAATATTAGCAAATTTTTCACTAGCCCCTGGATGACATTTGCCACAAGTTTTAACCAAATTCTTTTTATTAATTGAAGATTTAGGATCACTGGATCTTCTGATATCATGAACACCATGACAACTTGCACAATTAGCTGATTTTATTTCTCCTCCAATATTTGCCAGACCGTGGAAGGTTCCACGATAAGTTTTTACTCTTGCAGTAGAAATGGCATACTCATCGTTTATTCTTTCTGCTGCATGGCAACGAGGGCATGTAGTTTTAGCTATCCGTTGTTCTGCAACAGAAGATTTTGGATCAATAGGAGATTTTATGCTGTGAATTCCATGACAATCAGTGCAGACAGGAGAATCCCCTATACCCTGTTTTGCAGCAACTCCATGTACTGATTCATCATACTCTTCCTGGATCTTTGGATGACATTGCCCACATGTTTTTGAAACATTAAGACGATAAATCTTAGAAGTTGGGGAATTAGGACCTTCAATGTCATGGGAACCATGACAATCATTACATGTTGCTGCATCTGGTCTTCCTTCAGCCACTGCCCTTCCATGCACACTGTTTTTGTAGATAATACCTGGTAGAATTCTATTAGGGATTCCAGCATGTTCTTGGACAAACGCTACATCAGCATGGCATTTGTCACAAGTTTTTTCAATGTTCATGATAAATACAGGGGAATCAAAATTATCATTAGGAACTATATAATGGTATCCATGACAATCCTTACAACTCGCACCTCCACCTCCTGGTTTTGCATGAACTGATTTTTTATAATCTTTATAGCTTTCTTCATGGCATTTTCCACAGTTTACAGGCTTTAATTCTTCAGGATGTTCATCTTCCATGCCTTCTAAATCAGTATGACAATCAATACAGCTTAAATCCCCATGAACAGAGTTGTTAAAACGATCAATATCAATATACATACTGATCTCTTTTCCCTTTGCATTCTTTCCTGTTAAATCCTTGTCTCCATGACAATCCATACA
>JAFDIG010000058.1 GCA_019308145.1 Deltaproteobacteria bacterium
GAAAATATGCTTGAAGTTAAAGGGCTTAATGTCTTCTATGGTGGCATTCATGCTTTAAAAGGAGCCTCTTTAAAAGTAGAAAAAGGGAAAATCGCTACACTTATTGGTTCAAATGGTGCAGGGAAATCAACAACTCTAAGAACTATCACAGGGCTTGTAACACCTAAGAATGGGGAGATAAAATTTTTGGGTTCCTCTATTGTTGGAAAGCCTGTTCATGAAATAGTCAAAGCAGGTATTGCCATGGTCCCAGAAGGCAGAAGAGTTTTTTCTAATCTAACAGTTTATGAAAACCTTCTTATAGGTGGATATAACCGAAATGATGAAAAAGGAATTAAAGATGATCTTGAATGGATTTTTTTTATCTTCCCTCGTTTATCAGAGAGAGCAAAACAGCTTGCTGGAACACTTTCAGGTGGAGAACAACAGATGCTCGCCTTAGGAAGAGCATTAATGTCAAGGCCAAAACTTCTTATGATGGATGAGCCTTCCTTAGGTCTCGCCCCACAGCTCGTTGTTGAGGTATTTGAAATAATAAAAAAGATTCATCAAGAAGGAACAACAATATTATTAGTTGAACAAAATGCTGTTGCTGCTTTGGAAGTTGCAGATTATGCATATGTTTTGGAAACCGGGAAAATTACACTTGAAGGAAAAGGAGAAGATCTCTTAAAGGATGAAAGGGTGAAAAAAGCATACCTGGGAATAAAATAGCTTTTTTATTTAATCTTTTTTTTATCAAAATTTTCTTTTAATTGGTGGAGGCGGCGGGAATCGAACCCGCGTCCGGAGACATTCGCACCAAAGCCTCTACATGCTTATCCTGGATTTCCCTTTCGCCTTGACAACCTCCTCCAGGCAGGAGATTATCAGGCTAGCTTATCAAATTTTTCTCTTATCCCCTATAAGCGTCAGGGATAAGATAGCCTGCAATATCGACGCCCTTATCCGAACCTGCAGGCTGGAACGGAAGGACGTTAGCTGCTTCTATTAGGCAGCTAAGGCGTAATCGTAATTATCTGCGATTATCTTTAGTTCTACCTTATTAGCAGGTCGGTAGATAACCTGGCATGCAGCTTTGACCTCATTGCCCCCGTCGAAGCCAAATCGCCCCCTTTTTTATTTTTTAAATTTTTTATATTTTAATCCTCTTGCAAGTTCTCTTTCCATTGTTTTCCGCTTTATAGCTTCCCGTTTGTCATATTTCTTCTTACCCTTTGCAAGCCCTATCTCAACCTTTGCTTTACCTTTTGAAAAATAAAGGTTTAAAGGGATAACAGTCATACCCCTTTCATCCATTTTAGAGGAAATCTTTCTAATCTCTCGTTTGTGAAGCAAAAGTTTTCTAATCCTTCGAGGATCTTGATCCTCTTTCCTTGCCTTACTATAAGGTGATATATGAACATTATAAAGATAAGCCTCGTCTCTTTTAACTTTCACATATCCATCAGAAAGATTCACTCTTCCTTCACGCAGGCTTTTTACCTCACTACCTGTAAGGGAGATCCCTGCTTCGTAGGTTTCTGTTATAAAATAATCATGCCAAGCTTTTTTATTTTGACATATTAGTTTATCAACCATCTTTATAATAATATATCAACTATTAAAGGATTTTGCAATATCTTTAAATTTCTGTTTTTCAATATAAAAACTATAAAAGATAAAAGAAAACTTAATTAAAGAAAAAACCTATCTGCTAACTCACTAATTGGATTTAGTGCTTGACGTGAAACAGTATTTCAAACCATATCTCTAACTCCTCTAAGGCTCATATAATTATTATATGAGAAGATCATCTAAACAACCTCAACTAAAACTGCCAGATACCTATAAGAGGGGATATACAAATGAAAGCAAAAAATAGAAATGTCTTCTTTTTTCTTTTGAGAGTATTATCTACTTAGTTAAGCGATATAGTCAATTATCACCAAACTGATAATTAAATGGAAACTTTTTACTGGCGCGCCTGGTAGGACTCGAACCTACAACCTACGGATTAGAAGTCCGTTGCTCTATCCAATTGAGCTACAGGCGCCTTTTTTATTTTTAATTTATCTTAGACAATCTGTCAAGCCCTCTTTATTTTAAAAATTTCTTAATTTTTAAAATTCCTGCCTTTTTATATTATATAACAAAAAGATATTTTTTATAGCTTTAATTTTAATACTTGATATGATAAAAGTTCATCTTTTAATATTGAAATAAATATAAATAATAAAAAACTTATTTTTTATAACCTAAATAATGTGATGTAACTATCTTTTGGTAATAAAATGCTTTTGAGATTAACTATTCTGGTTGTTTAATTTAAGGGAGAAAAAACTATATAAAAAGATTTTTTTTCGATATCCTTAATTAATTTTGCTTCCACATGAAAAACTTTCCTAAGGTTTTCTGGTATAATTACATCCTTAACATTACCAGCTGTAAATATCTTGCCATCAGAAAGTAGAATAAGCTTATCACAATAATTGATCGCCAGATTTATATCATGAGAAACTACTATAACTAATAATTTTTTCTCTCTTGACAGATGATGTATAAATTCCATTATTTCAAATTGATGTTTTATATCCAGATGGAGAGTAGGTTCATCAAGTAAAAGCACTTCAGGTTCTTGAGCAAGACAACGTGCAATGATTAATCTCTGTTTTTCACCTCCACTCATTTCAGTGAAAAGTTTATTCGATAACTCAAGTGTTCCTGTAACTTTCATTACTTCTTCAGCAATGTTGAAATCTTCATCTTTGTATTCATATCGTTTGATACGAGGGTATCTCCCCATAAGCACGATCTCCATTCCAGAAAAAGGAAGGTTTATAATACTATTCTGAGGAACAACTCCAAATTTACAGGCAATATTATTTCGAGATAACTTACTGATATCAGTACCATCTAATAGCACTGTGCCAATTTGGGGGGAAAGATTTCGATTAATACACCGAAGAAGAGTTGACTTTCCAGAGCCATTAGGTCCAATAATCCCTATAATTTCTCCCCCCTTACCTTCAAAAGTAATATCCTCAATTGCTTTAATAGTCTTGTATGAAAAAGAGATGCCTTTAATATTAAGAGTGATCATTTCTTTTATTGGCTATTACGTTGTTGTTTTAAAAGAAAAAGAAAAAAAGGGGCTCCTATTAAAGCAGTAAATACTCCCACAGGAACTTCAACAGGAGTAATTATGGAACGAGCAAAAGTATCTACAAAAAGCAAAAGCAATCCACCTCCTATACACGAAGCTGGCAAAAGATAACGATGGTCAGGGCCTATCAATAGTCTCATCATATGGGGAACTATAAGGCCAACAAAACCTATCATACCACTCATACAGACCGCTCCAGAAGTTAAAAGTGATGTCAAAAAGAGAAGGATCTTTTTTGTCCGCTCAACATCTACTCCCAAATCCATAGCAGTACGATCTCCTAAAAGAAGCAAGTTCATTTCTTTATAAAAGAAGAATAATCCTGTTATTCCTAAAATAACCATAGGAAAAAGTATAAATAACTTATTCCAATTACTTAACCAAAACCCCCCCATAAGCCAAAAGATTATTTGATAAAGTTTCTCACCTGCAAGATAAAGAGAAAAGGAAAGCATTGCCGAAAAAAAGGCTGCAATTGCTACTCCAGATAAAAGAAGATTTCCAACTATAATCGTTTTGTCTCTTTGAGATAATTTGTAAACCAAAAAAGTAGTAAAAAAGGCAAATGAAAGAGAAAAAATAGGAAAAAAAATAGCTTTTTTAAACCCCATAAGAATAGCAAAAGCGCCACCAAAAGCTGCTCCTGACGAGATCCCTAAAATATAAGGACTTGCCAAAGGATTCCTAAAAAGAGCTTGAAGGGTCATCCCAGATGAAGCCAATGAAATCCCGACTAATACAGAAAGTATAATACGTGGTAACCTAACTTGAGTAATGATAACTGCATGAGAAAAAAGCTTATTATTTACAAAAATATGGTGATCATTAAAAATGATTTTCCAAATAATCTCATAAATTTCTTTGAAAGAAATTTTCACAGGACCAACAGTAAGAGCTATAGCCATCATTAATAAAAGAGTTGACCCTTCAAATAAAAGGATCATGTTTTTAAGGCGAATCTTTCTAAAATATTCAGGAAACTTCAAAGGATTTGCCTCACCATAAAACGATCATCTCTTAATCCAGGATTAATAATCTCTTCAGGTGTAAGATGAGAAAATGTTACACGGGTAAGATATTGTTGAGCAATTTCAACTGCTTTTTTCATTTCCTCTTTTGTTGGTCTTCGAAAATCTATACCAGGCACTGGAATATATCCTTCTATATGAAAAAGTATTCCTGAATCAAGTTTGGAAAGGAAAATAGCTATTTTCTCAATTTGATATTCGTCTATATAACCTGGTATAAAGATAACATTTGCCTTCATCTCCAATCCATGTTCAAATCCTAAACGGAACTGTTCAAAAACCTTTTTACCTGAATATCCAGTATAATCTAAATAGAGGTTTTCATCAAATGCCTTAAAGCCGACATTGGCAGAGTCCAGATTAGTTGTAGGGATAAAAGAACCATTTGTGTGACCAAGAGCTGTGTATAGATTCAATTCCTCCTTACAAAATTGAAGTAGATAGGAAAGCTGAGGATTTATTGTTGGCTCTCCTCCTATAAAATGAACCCTTTCGATAGGAAGACTTTTTAAAGCACTTTTTATCTCTTCTATAGATAAAAATTTATTAGGCTTTTTCCTTTTCTTAAGTTTATACAAACAACCACGGCAATGAAAATTACAGCCAAAATTATAAAGAGTAGCTCGTCGGTATTTTTCTGAATAAGTGATTTTAAAAATAGCCATTAACTTCTCCTAAAATAAAAAATAGAATTATTTTTTTAACTCTTTTGTAAAGATTTTTTTAATCTGATTTTTAATTCTGGATGGCACCACTCAAAAATTTTAATTACACCTTTGATGAATTCTGGTCCTGGTGAAACAAGCTCATTGCTTATAGCAAATACTTTGTTTTTTTTAACAGCTCTTATCTTATTCCAACCTGGACGGTTTTTTATCACATCTGGATAAAAGTCAGATAAAGAATCCTTTATCATTATTATTAGATCAGGATTTTTTTCAATTATATATTCACTGGATAACAGGGGATAATTTACTAAACTATAAGAGGCTATATTTTTCCCCCCAGCAAGTTTTAAAAGCTCATCAATAAAGGTATTTGGCCCTATAGTCTTAAAAGGTGAGTAAAGTTCAAAATAAACAAGTGGTTTTTCTTTTTCTTTCAATTTGCTACTAATTTTTTTAATTATAACTACCTTTTTAACTATACTATTTACAATTTGGCTGGCTTCTTCTTCTTTTCCAATAACCTTTCCTACCTTTTTGATTAGATCGATTGCTTGATTAATTTTTTGAGGTTGAATTTCTATTACCCTCAATTTAAAGCTTTTAAGCTCATGAATTAATTGGGATTGATATCTCCATACAAAAATCAGATCAGGATTGAGTCCTAAAATTAGTTCAATAGAAAAACTACCTCCAGAAGAAAGAATTGGAATATCATGAATCTTAAAAAAATAAGCACTCCACCGATCAATCCCAACAAGATTATCCTGACCGTTTAAAGATATTATACTCTGAGTTACAGCACTACTAAGAGATACAATTCTCTTAGCAGTTAAAACATCTGGCTTATATCTTCCTTTTGTTTTTGTACCAAAGCATATTGCACTTTTTGTGAAATTCAGCCAAATGAAGCTTGATCCTATAAAGATTAAAATCAAAAAAAAAGGAATTAACAACTGCTTAAAAGGTATATTTCTATTCATTTTATATTAGAATTTACCAATAATTCCTCCTCTTATTTCTATTCCCGGAGCTTCATAATCCTTAGTCTGTTTGTATCGTTTATCAAAGAGATTTAAGCCCTCAACATAGAGCGTAATATATTTGCCTAAAGCTTTTTTTGCTTTAAAATCAACAACAAAATATTGCTTTAATTTTTTGGTATTGGTATCATTAGTATAAACTTCATCTATATATCTTCCCGTAATATAAAAGGAAAAAAGTTTTGGATCATCAAAAGATAAACCAACTCCATATTTGAGTTTTGGCATATAAGCAAGAGAATTCCCCTCGAGTTCTTTGTTAGCAGGGTAATCTTTTATTTCAGATAGACTATAAGTAAGATTTCCAAAACATGACCATCTTGAGGAAATTCTGTATTTTTGCACTAATTCGATCCCCTGCATTCTTACCTTTGCGATATTTTGTTTCTTTTTTAAGTCAGAATCAACAGTAACACTGTAAATAAAGTCTTCGGCATCCATCCAGTAATAACTTAGGCTTGTAACAAATTTATTCTTTAAATTATATTTTGCTCCTATTTCATAAGAAATTACGGTTTCAGGATCAAGCTCCGGGTTTGAAGCATAAGTTGTTGAACCATATGTCCATGTTCTATAAAGATCATAAAGTGTGGGAGCTCTAAATGATTTGCCAAAAGAACCATATAAAGAGATTTTATCATTTGCATGGTATAAAAGAGCAACCCTTGGACTGATAGCACTCCACTCATTATCTTTATATCTTATCTCAGGTGGAGAATCACTATCATAGCTATATCCATCAAAATTTTTTACCCAATCAAAACGGCAACCAAGATTCATAATAAATTTATTTTCAAACAGTTTTATTTCATCATGAACAAATAATGCTATTGTCTCCTGTTTTCCTTTGCATTCTACTATCCTGGAAGATATTCTATAATTATCTTTGGCATCTACCTTTCCCTGTCTATAATCAACCCCTAAAGTAAGGCTATTCCAGTTAGTAACAAAAATAGAGCCTTGAAGTGTTCCACCCCAATCTTGCTTAGGAATGTTACTTACATACTTTACTGAATCGTAATCTGGTGATTTGTCGTAATGATATTTACTTTCATCATCATGAAAATAGGCACCTGCTTTAACAATGAATCTTTTTTCATCATGCCGATATGTGAGATTTATATGATTATTTTCATTATTTTGATAATAATACTTTCGACCAAAATTGCGGTAATCATAAAAGTGACTTAAAAAGAGAGAAATCTCATTATTAATTGTAGGAAACCAGCTAATTTTTCCTGTATAACATTGCTCTTCAGCTTCTCTTTTAATATCGTACGGTTTTCTTTTAGATACTGGTACAGCTTTATAGCCATCGGTGTGTAAAAAATGGGCTGTCAAAAAATAATTAACAGCTCCCTTCTTACCTCCCATTGATAATCGTGGGAAATAAGTATTCATATTCCCATAGTTGAGATCCAAAGAACCTTCAAATGTTTTTTTAGGTTTTCTTGTAATAATATTGATAACCCCACCCATGGCATTAGAGCCATATAATGATGAATAGGCACCTCGGATAATTTCAATACGTTCAACATCTTCAAGGGGTATAGAGTTCCAATTTGGTTCACCTGAATATAGATTATTTATAGGGACACCATCTACAAGTACAAGAATCCTTCCTTGAGCAGCACGACTTCCTCCAACACCTCTCATTGTAACTGAAGGAGCTCCTTCAGTAAGTCCACGTGGTCTGCGAACATCAATACCGACTTCTAAAGCAAGTAATTGATCTACCGTCTGTGCAGGTGATCGCTTAATATCTTCTCTAGATATAACTGTTATACTAGCAGGAATATCTTTTAAAGTGCTTTCTGTTCTTGTAGCTGTAACTACTATCTCTTTAAGTTTAAGCACTTTTTCTTTTTTATTTTTTTCTCCATTAGCAAAGGATATATTAGAAAAAAGAGAAATTATTGCTATAATGGTTAATAAAAAAAATAAATTTTGTTTTTTAAAACTTCTATTTTTCATCGCTGCCTCCTTAGCGGTATATAATCAAACCATTAATTCAATAACATTATCAACTATGATATTACAAAATTTAAAATCATGCTACCATTAAAAATAAAAAAGTCAAGAAAAAAAGGAGAAGAAAATTTTTTTATTATTTATTAAAGGTAACCCCCTCTTTAGGAGGTGTTGGACACATAAGACAAGGAATATTATAAATTATTTAAAGAAAAGGAATCAAAAAGAAGTAAAGGGAGACATTCATAAGATCTATTATTCAAAAAAACAAGAGATTAGCTCTTAAAGAGGCGAAGGCATTTTCAGTGAAATGGAGAAGTATTTATTTATCTAAAGGAAGTTAATTCGTTATTTAATGATATCGACCTGTTTAATTTTTACAAAATAAAGAAGCCTTACTTATGGCCAATGGTTAAGACAACAAATGCGATAGAGAGAAGGTTTGTAGAGGTAAGAAGAAGGAGAAGGCCTATAGGGGTTTTCGCTGATAAAACCTCTATGAAAAGAATACTCTTTGCTATATTCTTTCACCTAAATAAAAATCAGGGTGTTTATACCCTTTTCTTGATGACATAAAATTATTGAGATGACCGGAAAGAATATATCTTTGACTTAATTCAAAAGAGTTGTTATTATTTTTTTACGGGGTAAATTAAAGTGAATATAGTTGAAACTTTATCTTCTATACCACTTTTTTTAGGCCTGCCTGAGAATCAACTCGTTGAGCTCTCCAGAATCGTAGTTGATAAGAGATTTAAACGGGGGGATATCATCTTTTCCGAAGGAGATGAGGGCATTGGCTTTTATATTGTTATATCTGGGAAGATAAAGATATATAAAATTTCTCCTGATGGTAAAGAGCAGATCTTACACATACTTGGAGCTGGCGAGCCTTTTGGTGAAATTGCTTTAATGGGAGAACAATTCTATCCTGCACATGCAGAAGCAATGGATAAAAGTAGAATATTTTTCTTCCCTAAAGTTCCATTTGCATCATTAATAAAGCAAAATCCATCTTTAGCTTTGAATATGATTGCTATTCTATTTTTTAGACTCCATGAATTTACTGTTATGATTGAATCCTTATCATTAAAAGATGTGCCAACCAGATTGGCTGATTATCTGATATATTTGAGTGAACGAAACGGTGGCGTAAGTGAACTTAAACTTGATATTCCTAAAACTCAATTGGCAAATCTGTTAGGTACAATACCAGAAACTCTATCTCGTATCTTTGCTAAGATGACAAAACAGGGGTTAATTAAAACAGATGGACCTAATATCAAGATATTGGATTATCATGCCCTTAAGGAGTTATCTACAGCAGAAAAACGTTTATCAGATATAGGTGAGTTATTTTGAATATGACTTAAAGATGGATAATTTATGAACAAAGATAAAAGATTAAATTTATTAAAAATTGAGCTTAATAGATTATATAATAGATACAACAGACGAGAATTTATTCATCCTGATCCTCTTGAATTTCTTTACCATTATGATGAGATATATGATCGTGAAATAGTGGCGATCATTGCTTCATCCCTTGCTTATGGAAAGGTTAGCCAGATATTAAAGAGCATTTCATCTGTGCTTAAACATATATCTCCTCCTTCTCTTTTTCTGAAAAAGGCTTCACTTAAATCACTTAATCGTACATTTTATGATTTTAAACATCGATTCACAAAAGGTGAGGAACTTGCGATTTTACTATTTGGTGTAAAAAAGATTATTGAAAAATATGGTTCTCTAAAAAATTGCTTTATTGATAAACTTAGCCCAAATGATGATACCATATTTCCAGCACTTTCTAAATTTATTGATGAGCTTATCTTTTGTTCAAACGGAAAATACAATTCACTTATCCCATCACCAAAAAAGGGGAGCGCATTAAAAAGATTAAACCTTTTCATGAGATGGATGGTAAGGAAAGATGAAGTGGACCCTGGAGGATGGGAAGATATTCCAAAATCTATGTTGATTATCCCTCTTGATACTCATATGCATAAGATTTCATTATTACTTGGGTTAACAAAAAGAAAACAGGCTGATTTAAAAACTGCTTTTGAAATCACAAAAGCTTTTAAGGGAAT
>JAFDIG010000421.1 GCA_019308145.1 Deltaproteobacteria bacterium
ATACTTTAAATTTGGCTTGTTTTTTATTTTGGATAAATAACTAATCTTATTAGAAAGGGGGTGAAATTGAATGTTCAAGGTTACAGTTAACAAAGAGACTTGTGAGGGGTGTGGCGAATGTGTGGATGTATGCCCTTCAGAGGTTTTTGAAATGAAAGATGATAAGGCTGAGCCAGTAAACATGGAAGAATGTGTAGGATGTGAGTCTTGTGTAGATGCCTGCCCAACTGACTCTATTACAGTAGAGGAGGTAGAAGAATGAACTAAAAGGGCCTTATGGCCCTTTTAGTTCATTCTTGTTTGTGATTAGTTTAAAAAATGGAAAAAATTGTATAAAAATAACTATTAATAATAATTAAATATAAATAATAACTATTTTCTTTAAAAATTTAGCAAAATATTATTCAAATTAAGTCCTAATTTTATATGAATAAGTAGATATAATTAATGTTGTATAAAGAAAGGAAGTTTATTATTTAAAAAAGCATACTTTAACTAAACTCAAAGTTATCTACCCTTTTTTATATCGTGATTTTAATTTTTCCCAGATCTGGCTTGCTACAGGAGGGCAGCCTGTTACTTTAATACCATCTACTACCTCTTTAGTATTACAACTGCAATTACCTACATAAATGGTTCCTTTAGGGCAATCTTTTACCCCTTTGCCTATCGCTATATTGAGCTTTCCATCTTTTTTTATATAAGGTTCTATCTCATTATAGTACCGCTTCAAAAATAAAAAGATAGTGGATAAGCAGGCACTGCATGATTGAATATCAAAGATCTCAACATTAGGGTAGCTAAAAGAAATTTTTTTTGGTGGAGGAGCAAAATCGATTTTCCATTTTAGATAATCAGAAGGAGATACAACTATATTATTCTTATTAAAACTCCTATTTTCTGCAATAATCCTTATATGAGGAATACTAAATGGTTCAATTCCCATAAGCTTTGACGCAACTATATCAGCAGATAATGCATCTTTGCTTGCAATAACCATTTTTGCATTTTTTGGCTCCCCACCACTTGGTCCCATCCCTTCCATACCAATAGTGCCATCAATTATTACAAGATCAGGGTAGATTACTTTTGCCATATCTGCTATAGCGATATCAAGTTCTTTTTCTCCATTTGTGATCTCTTTTGGTGCTTGTATCTGGTGAAAAACTATCTTTTGTCTTCGCCATAACATTCCTTTCATATTCTTAATAGATAATGTAACCCCTGTATGCATATGTGTTTTCATAACAGGAATGGAGATAATATAATCATATTCTTCTATAAAAGAAGTAACTTTTATTTTATCTATTAACCTCCCATTTGGTATTGGGATGGTTTTATATGGATTGTTATCAAAGTCTAAAAGAGGCACATTTTTTTCTTTTGCTACTTTGCTGATTCCTGTAATATCAAAAGCTTCCATAACATTAATTCCTATGATAGGACTTTCCCCAATAGCAAGCTTTCTTGCTCCAATTTCGCGTAAGAAATCGATTGTAGCTGCAACTACATTCGGGTTTGTTGTTGCACCTGCCTTTGCTTCAAACAAACGAGCTGCATTTGGTTTAATCAACACCTTGCGGTTAGATAGATTAGGAAAATTTAGCTTAGAAAGTGCAGTAATAGTAATATAGTAAGGGTTATCACCTTTAGCTACAAAAACTTTTATCATTTTTTGATCAACTTAATTTAGAAAGGAATCTTTTTATTCTTTTTAATCCTTTTTTTATGTTCTCAATAGATGTGGCAAAGCTAATCCGAATGTTTTTATTACTCCCAAAAGGCTCTCCAGGTACTATCGCAATGTTTTCTTTTTCAAGTAAGAGCATACATAATTTAATCGCAATGTTTTCTTTTTCAAGTAAGAGCATACATAATTTAACAGCGGTTCTTATTTGCTTTCCATCATATCTTTTTTTAAGCAGAAAAGAGATATCAGGGAACAGATAAAAGGTGGCAGGTGGTATCTCACAACTAATCCCTATTTCATTTAATCCTTTTACCATATAATCCCTACGTTTGCGATATTCTTCTACCATCTGGTTTATTACTATTTTATCACCATTTAATGCGGTAACCGCAGCTATTTGTGAGATAGAACATGTGTTTGTAGTTCGCTGACTCATGATCTTTGCCATACCAGTAATAATTTCTGCCTCCCCAGCAGCATAACCAATACGCCAACCTGTCATTGCATAAGCTTTAGAACATCCATTTATTA